>CAJXPN010000271.1 GCA_913058025.1 uncultured Myxococcales bacterium
ACGAGATTTCTGCCTGTCTCGTGGGCTCGGAGATGTGTATAAGAGACAGTGCCTGGAGTGCTCAAAGTCAGCTCCCGATGGCCAGGCCGAGCTGCTTGCGCAGCGTGAAGTACTCCTCGCTGATCGAGAAGCTCACGAGCTCACTGATCTTCTCCTTGGGAGACGCCTTTCCGATCGGGTTCGTGTCGTTCTTGATGCACGACGCGGCCACATGGAGGTCACCGCACAGGAGCAAGCCGAGGCGAGACGTCGAGTAGTCGACGTGCGTGAGCCACTGCGACAGGTTCGGATTTCGGCCTGTCGCCAGGAACTGCTTCGTGAGCTTCTGGATCTGGAGCATCAGCCCGGGGGACGACCGATCCGCGTCCACGAGCGTCTGCACCAGGCCCTCGGCGCTCTCACCGAGCTGACGGTCGAGCCCCAACGCGGGGTTCGTCACGTGCATCGCGGTCATGAAGAACGCACGCAGCCACTCCGTCTGGTAACCGCACGAGCCGAGGTAGTGCTGCGGCAACATCCAACCGAGCCTCTTGCCGATGACGAACGCGAGCTCACGCTCGCCCTTGCCCTGGAACATGTCCGCGCCCACGAGCATCGTCGACGGGATCATGTTCGCGTTCCGCAGCCCGATCGCCTTGTCTCGCTTGATGTAGAGCTGGGGCACGGGCATGAGACCGACCGAGCCCATCCTCGCGGCGACGTAGCTGTAGATCTTGCAGAACAGGAGCTGATCGTTCGGGTCGAGCAGGTCCTTGCGTTTGTGGACGTTGAGCTCGCGATGCGTCGTGGAGTAGAGCCCCGCGAACGCGATCTGGAGCTGCTGCATGATCACCGTCATGAGCATGTCCTGCTCAGGGTGGTAGATCAGGCGGAACATCTCGGGGTTGAACGTCGTCTTCGCGGCCGCGAGGTTCTTCCCGAGGTACTGCTGGTAGAAGCGCTGCTCGGTCTCGTTGGCCTTCTGGAGGAACGCGAGCGCCGAGGACATGCACCACGCCTTGTCGTACTCCTTCTGCTCCAGGTACGCCTTGAACAGCGCACGGTAGGACTCGACACGGAACGGGTTGTTCGTGATGAGCTCGCGGTGCTGCTTGACCATGCCCACCGGGTCGCTCTGCTTCTCGTAGAGCTGCGCCAGGATGAGGTGGACCTGCTCGTTCGACGGGTCCAGGTCGCTCGCCATCTTGTACGCCGCGATCGCCGACTGCACATGCCCGAGGCGGGTGCGGTACACCTCGCCGAGGCTACGCCACAGGAGGATGTAGACCGGACGCATCGCGTCCTCCTCCTTCATCGGGTCCACGCGCTTGAGCATCGTGCGGTACGCGCGCTCCAGGCCCTTCCAGTCTCGCGCGTCCGTGAGGATGCGGTCGATCGCCTCGAAGGCCTTGAGCCAGTTGCGCACGTCCAGCTCGAGCGTCTGGTCGAAGTAGTTCACGCTGCGCATCGAATCGCCCAGCTCGTCCCTGCAGATGACGCCGATCGTGTAGGTCAGCTTGGCCTGCTTGGTCGGGTCGGACTCGACCGACACGAGCCGCTCGATGATGTCGATCGCCTCGGGCCATTGACGGTTCGTCGTGTAGAGCGAGAGCAGCTTGCGGAGCACCGACACCGACGTGGAGTCGAGGTCGAGCGCTTCGAGGTACGACCCGACGGCCTGCCCCGGCTGACGCAGCTCCTTGTGCCAGACGTCACCGATGCGCACGAGGTGCGCGAACCGGAGCTTCTCATCGGACTCCGACTCGGCGACTCGACTCGTCAGGTCGATGAAGCGCTCCCAGTCACCGGCGGCCTCGCAGTTCTCCATCAGCGCGCTCAGGGACTCCTTGTGCTGGGGGTCGTACTCGAGCGCCTTCTCGAAGAAGTCGATCGCGCGACGCACGTCGCCGACCTGCTTCTTGATCTGGCCAGACCTGAAGAAGACGTCTCGCGCCTGCTCCCCGGTCAACCGCTCCACGTGCTGGAGCTGGATAGACTGGTAGATCTTGATCGCGGCCTCCCACTCGGAGTGCCGGAAGAGCTGGTCGCCCAGCCCGAGCAGCCCATCAAGGTCGGTCGGGTCGAGCTCGTACGACTTGTAGTAGTACTCGCGCGCCTCACCGTCGAAGCCGAGCTCGGCGCACGCCTGCGCCATCTGGAGGTGGCGCCTGTGCAGCACCTCCACCTCGATCCCGCCGCCCTCATAGACCGTGAGCACCTTCTGGAGCAGCGGCAACGCGCGCTCGAACTTGCGCTCGCGCATGTACACGTCGATGAGCGGCTCGGCCGACTCGATGACCTGCGGGTCCAGCTCCTGGGCCTGCTCGTAGTAACGCAGCGCGCTGACCATGTCGTCGAGGCGCTCGTCGTAGACCCGGCCGACCTTCGCGACGTAGCGCGCCTGCTCGCTCAGGTCCTTGGTCGACTCGTACGCGCGACGGTACACGCGCACCACGTTGTGCCAGTCCTGTGAGCGACCGTAGAGCGCCTCGATCGCCTCGAGCGTGGGCACGTGCAGCGGGTCGATCGACAGCGCGCCTTCGTAGGCGCCCTCTGCCCTGGTGTCGTCCATGAGCTGACCCTCGAGGATCAGGCCGACGCGGTGGTAGAGCGCCACGCCCTGCTCGGGCTCGGCCGCGAAGTCCGCCTGACGCTGATAGGTCTGGACCGCGCTCTCCCAGTTGCCCGTCTCCTCGTGGAGCGCGCCCAACTCGGTCATCACGTCGTTCTGCGCCGGGTCCACACCCAGCGAGCGGGTGAACCCGTCGATCGCCGCGTGCGGGTCCTGGAGCTGGTCGCGGTGCACCCGCGCCAGGTTGTTCAGCAGGTTCGTCTTCGTGGCCACGTCCTGCGCGATCTGGACATGGGTCTCCACGATCTCTACGAGGTCGAACCAGCGTGAGAGCTCGTAGTAGAGCCGCTCGAGGTTGCCGATCGCGTCGAGGTTGTCCGGCTGGACGCTGAGCACGCGGACGTACGCATCGACGGCGGCCTCGCGGTCCTGGAACTGGTCCTCCTGGAGCGCGGCGACCTTGCCGTACGCCAGGACCTGCTCCTGCGGGTCGAGCGCCACGGCGAGCTGACGCTCATACACGTCGAGCACCTCACGCCACGCGCCCGCCTCGATGTAGAGGCGCTCGAGCGCCTCCATCGAAGGGCTGTGCGTCTGGTCGACGTCCAGGATGTCCCGGTACGTCGCCACCGCGCGCTCGGCCTGTTCGAGCTCGCGCTCGTAGACCTGCGCGATCTTGAACTTGATCTCGACGATCGCCTCCGGATCGTACGTCGCCTCGGCCTTCTGCCTGAGCACGTCGACAAGCTCGTCCCAGCGCTCGTACGTCTCGAAGATCCGGGCGAGCGCGTCGATCGCGCCCATGTCCGACTCGTCGATCGACAGGATGTGGAAGTACGACTCGACGGCCGAGTCGATCTGGGCGAGCTGGGACTCGTAGAGCCCACCGACCTTGCGCCACAGCTCCATCTTGTCGTCGGGCAGGTCCGCGAGCTCGATGCGGCGCCGGATGATGCCGGCGAGCTCGGGCCACGCCGCGATCTGCTCGTAGAGCACCTCGAGCCGCTCGAGCGCGAGCTCGCTGTGCTCATCGAGCCTCAACGCCATCTGGTAGTAGTACACTGCGTCGTCGGGCTGCCCGAGCTCCTCGCTGAACACGCGGCCAGCGCGCAGGTTGAGCGCGAGCGCGTCGGGGCTGTCGCCGAACTCCTGGAGGACCTCGCCGTAGCGGCCCACGACCTCGCCCCACATGCCGGTGTTGCGCGCGAGCCTCTCCAGCTCGTCACACAGCTCGTCTTCCTGCGCCGTCTCGGTCACGAGGCCACCCAGAAGCACCACGAGGGCGCTCTCGGGCTGCTCGACCTGCTCCTCGAACAACCTCGCGGCCGCCCTGAGCACGCCGAGGCGCTCCTCGGGCTGCTCCGCCAGGATCTCCGAGCGCGTCAGGTACAGCTCCACGAGCGCGTTGAGCGACTCGCCCGACGTGTCCTCCTGGTAGATCTGCTCGAGCGAGCCGTACGCCTGCGCGTCCGTCACGTCGATCTCCATGATCTGCTCGTAGTAGCTGGCCGCCCGCTTGCGATCCATGAGCTTCTCCTCGCACAGCTCGGCGACCTGGCGCAGCACGCCGAGGCGCTGCTCCTCGTCCTCGACCCGGTCGAGCTTCATGTCGATGACCTGCGCCGCCTGCTCCCAGTGCCCTTCCTGGAGGTAGAGGCGCTCGAGGTTCTCGAGCGCGAGCTCGCTGCCAGGCTCCAACGCCAGCACGTTCGTCCACGCGTGGATCGCCTCCTCGGGCTGCGTGAGCATCGTCCCCTGGATGTCGGCCTGCTCGATCCACAGGTTGCGCTTGCGGTCGTTGTCGAGCTCGTCGAGGTCGAGCATCCGCCCGAGCACCCCCGAGAGCTCGTAGTACTCGCCGCGGCGAGCGTGGATGTCACGCAGCGCCTCGAGCGACGGCAGGTGCCTGGGCTCGATGCTCAGCGCGTTGTTCCACGCCTCGAGCGACTGGACCTCGTCCTCGAGCTGCTCTCCCCAGATCACGCCCAGGCTCTCGTAGAGCCCGAGGCGCTCGTCCGGGTCCATCGTGAGGTCGATCTCACGCTCGATCGCCGACACCACGTCCGCCCAGCGCTCCTGCGCCATGTACAGCGTCCGCAGCTGCACGAGGGCCCTGCGGTTGTCGGGCTGGAGGTCGACGACTCGGCCGAGCAGGCCGATCGCGTCGTCCCGCTCACCCAACATCTCCTCCGAGATCGACGCCATCTGCTCGAGCAGGCGAGCCTGCTCGTCGGGGTCGACCACGATCTCGGACTGCGACTTGAGCACGTCGTAGAGCGGCTGCCACTCCTGACGCGCCATGTGAAGTTGCTCGAGCGCCTCGAGCGACTCCATGTGCGACGGATCCACCGCGAGCACCTGGTTGAACCGGCCCACGGCCGCGTCCAGGTCACCGAGCTGATCGCGCTGCACGCACGCCAACCTGAAGTTAAGGTCGACCTGCTGCTCGTCCTCGTAGGTCTCCCGGGCGCGCGTCGCCAGGATGTCGGCGAGCTCCTCCCAACGGGTCTGATCGGAGTAGATTCGGTCGAGCGCCTCGAGCGCGGTCGGCTCGCCAGGATCGAGCGCGAGCGCCTGCACGTACGCAGCCTCCGCGTCCGCCGGGCTCCCCAGCTCCACGTCGATCGCGCGCGCCAGCGCCAGCCACATCCGCAGCGAGGTCTCGTCCTCACAGCGCGGGCTCTCGAGCGCGGTCATGTACGCCTGGGCCGTCTCGGCCCACATCCCATGCGCGCCTGCGATCTCCTCGAGGCGACGCATCACGTCCTCGTCGCCAGGGCGCTCGATGAGCGCCGCGCCGAGGGGCTGCAACGCGCCAGGCTCGTCGTTGAGCTCGATCGTGAACAGCTGCGCGACCTTCGTGAGCAACTCGAAGCGCTCCTCCGCGTCGTCCAGGTGCTCGAGCCTCGTCAGGAACAGAGACACCAGCTTGTCGTGCTCGACGCGGCCGAGGTAGTGCGGCTCCAGGATCGCCATGACCTCTTCGGCCTCGTGGCCCTCGGAGAACATCGCCTCGAGCTGGCCGATCGCCTCCGCGTCCTCGGGCTGATCCACGAGCACGGAGCGGTACGTCTCGAGCGCGTCCGGGTAACGCTCGAGCGCGCTCTGGAAGACCATGCCTCGCTTGAGCATGAGCCCTCGACGCTCGTCCGGGTCCATCGACTGCTCGACGCGTGTCCCCAGCACGTCGGCCAGGTCCTCCCAGCGCCCCTGCTGCTCGTAGAGTCGATCCAGCGCGGGCAACGCGTCCTCGTCGACGGGATCGCTCTCGAGCACGCGGACGTAGCGATCGATCGCCGCCCCCGCGTCGCCGATCTCTCGCTCGTAGACGGCCGCGACGCGCTTCTGAAGCGACGCGACCGCGCTCGGATCCGACGTGCCCTCCATGAGCTCGTCGAGTCGGTCGATGTAAGGGTCCCAGGCGCCGAGCGCGCCGGCGACCCTCTCGAGCTGCCCGGCGACCTCCTCGCGCGCCGGGTTCACCCCGAGCGCCTCGGCCCAGGTCCCGAACGCCGAGCCAGTCTCTCCCAGTCGGTCCTCCTCGATCCCGGCGATCTCACGCAACAGCTCGAGCTGGCGCTCCTCGTCTTCCTCGGGCTCGAGCAGCAACCTCTTGATCCCGATCAACGACTCCCAGGACTCCCCGGCCTCGTAGATGGGTTGGAGCACCTGCGCGGCCTCGAGCGCCTCGTCTCCGCGCTCGACCATCCCCGCCAGCGCGTCGCGCGTGGGCTCGTGGGCCGGATCTTGCGCGAGCACGTCGCGGTAGACCGACACGGCCTGATGTTCCGCGTGGGTCGCCTTCACGAGGGTCTGTCTCTTATACACATCTCCGAGCCCAC
>CAJXPN010000272.1 GCA_913058025.1 uncultured Myxococcales bacterium
CGGCAGCGTCAGATGTGTATAAGAGACAGGTGCCGACCTCGGCGAACGTGTACGAGAACTCGGCCGAGCTCCCGGTCGCCAGCTCCGCGCCGTCGGCGCCCGTGACGGCCCACGCGAAGTCGAGGGCGTCGTCGTCGGGGTCGGTCGATTTCGAGGCGTCGAGCGTCACGCTCGCGCCCACCTCCACCGAGATCGACGCCGAGGTGCCCACGGACGCGCCGCCGCGCTCCACGACGACGCTCGGCGCGCCGTTGGGTTCGACCGCCTGCTCGTCCGTGGGGCAGCCGGTGGCCGTCAGCAACAGGCTCGCGCACGCTACAACCGCTCTACGTCTCATCATCATCGAGTTCCTGTACCGGGTTCTGTTTCCATCCATCGTGGTCGCGCTGGGAGGATCATCGAATCGGCTCCGAACATCAACCACGGGTCGCTCACGCCGTCGCGAGGGGCGCAAAGAGAGAGGGCGGCGCGGGCGGCTCCTGGTGGAGTCGCCCGCGCCGCCCTCGGGCGCGGTCACGGGGTGTGCGGCGTCAGGTCACGGGCACGCGGTCGACTGGATGCCGAGGTTGGCCGCCGAGCTGGGCGTGGTCGCGACGTAGTCGTCGGTGGGGTCGAACGAGGCGACGCCGTCGTAGGCGGTGTAGTCGCAGCGCTCGTAGGTGACGTCCTCGGCGAACCTGGGGGGGTCGCCGATGAGCTGCCCGAAGGCGTCGAGGATGGCGCTGTCGGACTTGCGGCGGATGGCGACGCGGTCGTCGCCGTTGACCAGGAAGCTTCCGCTGAGCTGGTCTGCCTTGTCCGTGATGGCCGTGCTCGAGCCGCCGTTCGCGATGACGTAGAAGCCGCCCGATGCGAGCGTGGCGCCGCTGTTGAAGGCGATGGTGCTCTCGCAGGTCATGGTCGAGGCGTTGGCGTTGTAGCAGAGCTCGTAGTCGTCGAGGTTCACCGACGCGCCGCCGCAGTTGAAGATCTCGAGCGCCTTGTTGGTTCCTTCCTCGAGGTACTCCGAGATGAAGAGGCCGCCGGAGCAGTTGGGGAAGCTCGGGCCGCCGGTGGTGGCGGTGACGGTGACGGTGTCGACGGCGGAGGTGCCGCCGTTGCCGTCGTCGACGAGCAGCTCGATGACGTAGGCGCCGTCGAGGTCTGCGACGAAGGTCGGCGCGACGGTGCCGTCGCCCAGGAGCGCGGCGACCGAGCCGGCGGGCCTGGAGAGCAGGTTCCACAGGTAGATGAGGGAGTCGCCGTCGGGGTCGGTCGAGCCGGAGCCGTCGAGCGTGACGAGGACGCCGGTGGTGACGGACTGGTCGGGGCCGGCGTCGGCGGTCGGGTCCTGGTTGGCGCCCTGCGCGACGGTGATGGTGACGGAGTCGACGGCCGACGTGTTGCCGTTGGTGTCGCCGACGAGCAGCTCGACGACGTAGACGCCAGCGAGGTCGGGGGTGAACGTGGGCGCGTCGGTGTCGTCACCGGTGAGGGCGGCGGACGAGCCGGTGGGGACGGAGTCGAAGGCCCACAGGTAGGTCAGCGCGTCGCCCTCGGGGTCGGCCGAGCCGGTCCCGTCGAGCGTCACGAGGACGAGCGTGGTGCCGGCCTGGTCGGCGCCGGCGTTGGCGGTCGGAGCCTGGTTGGAGGCGTTGAAGCAGTTCTCGGCGGGGGGCTCACCGATGCCATCGAAGGTGTCCTCGCCGAGGGCCGCGTGGCGCCCGTTCGGGTCGAACGGGCCGGCGCCGTCGTAGGGGCGGAAGTCGCAGCGGTCGAAGGTGTCGTTCTGGGCGAAGCTGCTCGAGTCACCGATCTGGCCGAAGGCGTCGAGGATGGTGTCGCCAGCGTCGTAGCCGTCGTCACCGTTGACGTCCTCGTAGATGATGTAGCCGTCGTCGCCGTTGTGGGTGATGATCCCGCTGGAGGCGTCGCAGAGGCTCAGGAGCGCCGCGGTCGAGCTGCTTCGGCACAGCGCGAGGGTCTCACCCGGGGCGAGGGTCGCGGCGTACTGAGCGATGTCACCCGAGGTGCAGGTGGTGCCGCCGTTGGTGAAGCGGCAGAGGTCGTAGTCGGCGAGGTCGAAGGTCGTCGAGGCCGAGCAGTTGTGGATCTCGATGGCCTTGTTGTTCGAGGAGCCCTCGACGTACTGCGAGATGATGAGGCCGGAGGTGCAGTTGGGCGAGGTCACGAAGACCTCGACGCTGTCCAGGGCGGTCTGGCTGACGTCGTCCTCGACGATGAGTTCGACGAGGTAGAGGCCGGGGACGTCGACGGTGAAGGTCGGCGCGGCGGCGGTGTCGTCGGAGAGCGTGGCGGCCGAGCCGGTGGGGGTCGTGAGGCCCCAGAGGACGTCCAGCGCGCCGCCCTCGGGGTCGGAGGACCCCGCGGAGCTGACGGTGACGGTGGCGCCGTTGGCCACGATCTGGTCGGCGCCGGCGTCGGCGACGGGAGGCTGGTTGCCGGCCGGGGCGGCGGTGACGGTGACGGAGTCGACGGCCGACGTGTTGCCGAAGGTGTCGGCGACGAGCAGCTCGATGACGTAGTCACCGGCGATGTCGGCGGTGAAGGTCGGCGAGGCCGCGGCGTCGTCCGAGAGCGCGGCGGATGAGCCGGCGGGGACGGAGTCGAAGGCCCACAGGTAGGTCAGCGCGTCGCTCTCGGGGTCGGTCGAGCCGGAGCCGTCGAGCGTCACGAGGGCGCCTGCGATGACGGACTGGTCGGCGCCAGCGGCCGCGGTCGGCGCCTGGTTCGGGTTGGCGAACACGGTGACGGAGTCGACGGCCGACGTGTTGCCGGTGCCGTCGGAGACGAGCAGGTCGACGGTGTAGGTCCCGTCGACGTCGGCGGTGAAGGTCGGCGATGTCGCGGCGTCGTTCGAGAGCGCGGCGGACGAGCCGGCGGGCGCGTTGAGCGACCACAGGTAGGTCAGCGCGTCGTTCTCGGGGTCGGAGGAGCCGGAGCCGTCGAGCGTGATGAGGTCGCCCTCGTCGACGGTCTGGTCCGTGCCAGCCTCCGCGGTCGGCGCGCCGTTGAGCGTGACGACGACGGAGTCGGAGCCGGTGTCCTGGCCGTCGTCGACGGTCAGGGCGACGCCGTAGTCGCCGGGGACGTCGGGCGTGAAGCTCGGCGTGGCGGTCGTGGCGCCGGTGAGCGTGGCTGCGGAGCCGTTCGGCGCGGTGATGATGGCCCAGGTGTAGGTGAGGCCGTCGTTCTCGGGGTCGGAGGAGCCGGAGCCGTCGAGGTCTACGACCGAGCCCTCGCCCACGGTCTGGTCGGCGCCCGCGACCGCGGTGGGCGCGGCGTTGACGTCGACGGTGACGGAGGCGGTGGAGCTCGAGAGCGCGTCCGCGACGGTCACCGAGAGCGTGTACGCGCCAGCGACCGCCGGCGTGAACGTGGGCGAGGCGACGTCTGTCGCGCTGAGCGACGCGGTGGAGCCCGCGGGCGCCGTGTCGATGGTCCAGGTGTAGGTGACGGCGTCACCCTCGGGGTCGGTCGAGCCGGAGGCGTCGAGCGTGACGAGGTCGCCGACGTTGACGGCCTGATCGGCGCCTGCGGCGGCGACGGGGGTGCCGTTGGAGGTGACGGTGACGGTGTCGGAGTCGACGCCGCCGCGCCCGTCGTCGACCGAGAGCGAGAGCTCGAAGGTGCCGGGGATGTCGGGCGTGAAGGTGGTGATCGCGGCGCTGTCGTCGGCGAACGACGACGCGGTGGAGCCGGCGGGCGCGGAGCTGACGGTCCAGGTGTAGGTCAGCGCGTCGGCGTCGGCGTCGGAGGAGCCGGAGCCGTCGAGCGGCGCGGCCTGACCCGAGACGACGGTCTGGTCGAAGCCTGCCATGGCGCTGGGCGTCTGGTTGGCGGGCTCGCTGAAGCCGAGCGTGACGGAGTCGGTGCTCTGCAGGCCCGCGGGGTCGGTGACCGTGAGCGTGAGGACGTAGGTGCCAGAGACGTCACCGGTGAAGGTGGTCTGCGCGGCGGCTGCGTCGGTGGGCGTGGAGGTCGAGCCCGTGGGGGCGCTGGTCACGGCCCATGCGTAGGTGAGCGCGGCGTTCTCGAGGTCGGTCGAGCCGGAGCCGTCGATGCTGAGCGTGTCGCCCAGGACGGCGGTGTCGTCGGCGCCGGCGTTGGCCACGGGCGCGCCGTTGACCGTCAGCGTGACGGTGTCCGTGGAGGTGACGCCGTCGGCGTCCTCCACCTGGAGCTCGATGACGTACTCGCCGCCGATGTCGGCGGTGATGGATGCCGTGTCGGTGGCCGAGTCCACGAGGAAGGCCGTGGAGCCCGCCGGCGCGGAGGTGATGTCCCACTGGTAGATGGAGAGGACGCCGTCGGGGTCGCTCGAGCTGGTCCCGTCGAACGTGACGGTCGCGCCCTGGTTGGCGGACTGGTCGGCGCCAGCGGCGGCGACGGGCGGCGCGTTCACGACGACGTCGATCGTGTCGGTGTCGGTGCCGCCGTTGCCGTCGTCGACGGTGAGCGTGAGCGTGAAGGGCCCAGGGACGTCCGCGGTGAAGCCGGGGTCGGCCAACGAGCCGTCGTTGAGCGCGGCGGCCGAGCCGGTGGGGGCGCTGGTGATGCTCCACGCGTAGGTGAGCGCGTCGTTGTCGGCGTCGCTCGAGGCGGACGCGTCGACGACGACGAAGTCGCTGACGTTGACGCGCTGGTCGGCGCCGGCGTTGGCCACGGGCGCGGTGTTCGGGAGCGCGGTGGCCGTGATCGTCTGGGAGGCGCTTGTCATCGAGCCGCGCGAGTCCGTCACGGTGAGCGTGACGGTGTAGTCGCCGGCGACGTCGGTGGCGAGCGTGGTCATGTCGCCGATGGCGGTCGAGACCGTGGCGCTCGAGCCGGCCGGGGCGCTCGTCAGGACCCACATGTACGACGCGACCGCGCCGTCCTCGGGGTCGGTCGAGCCGGAGCCGTCGAAGGTCACCGAGCCGCCCACGACGACGCTGTTGGTGCTGGCCGAGACGACCGAGGCAGGCGGCAGGTCGGCGGTGACCGACACGGTGACTGTGTCACGGCCTATGGCGCCGTCGGCGTCGGTCGCGGCGACCTCGACGACGTAGTCGCCCACGAGCGCCGGGGTGAAGGTCGGGGTCGCGCTGGTGGCGTCGTCGAAGCCGACGGCGGAGCCCGCGGGCTGAGAGGTCACGGTCCACACGTAGGTGAACGCGTCACCCTCGGGGTCGGTGGTGCCCGAGGCGTCGAGCGTGGCCGCGTCGCCCAGGATGACGGACTGGTCGGCGCTGGCGTCGGCGTCGGGGGCGCCGTTGACCACGAGGTCGACGGTGTCCGACGAGGTCGAGCCGTTGCCGTCGTCGACGGTCAGCGTGAGGGTGAAGGTGCCGGGCGCGTCGGGCGTGAGCGTGGGCGCGGCGGCGGTGGCGTCGTCGAGCGCGGCGGCCGAGCCGGCGGGCGCGCTGGTGATGCCCCACGCGTAGGTGAGCGCGTCGCCGTCGGCGTCGCTCGAGGCGGACGCGTCGAAGATCACGGGCGCGCCCTCGTTGCCGGTCAGGTCGGCGCCGGCGTCGGCGACGGGCTCCTGGTTGGGCACGGCCGAGGCGACGACGTCGACCGAGTCCGTGGCCACTCCGCCGCGGCCATCGGAGACCATGAGCATGAGCGAGAACGTGCCGGCGACGTCGGGCGTGAACGTGGGCGCCGCGGCGGCGGTGTCGGAGAGCGCGGCGGTCGAGCCCGCGGGCGCGGTCGCGATCGACCACGTGAACTCGAGCGCGTCGTTGTTGGGGTCCGAGGACGCGCTGGCGTCGACGGTGACCACGTCACCGACGGTGACGGCCTGGTCGGCGCCGGCGTCAGCGAGCGGGTCGAGGTTGGCCTCGGTGGTGGCGGTGACGGTGACCGAGTCGGTGTCGGTGCCGCCGTTGCCGTCGTCGACGGTCACGGTGAACGTGTAGTCGCCGCCGACGGTCGGGGTGAACTCGGGGCCCGCGACGTTGGCGTCGGTGAGGGCGACGTTGGAGCCTTCGGGCGAGGCGTCGATGGCCCAGGCGTAGGACAGCGTGTCGCCCTCGTCTGGATCGGACGAGCCGGAGGCGTCGAGCGCGGTCAGGGTGCCCACGGCGACGGTGGCGTCGGCGCCGGCGTCGGCGGTGGGCGCCTGGTTCTCGGGCGCCTGCGTGACGGTCACGGTGACGCGGCCGGTCGCTTCGAGGTCGCCGTCGGTGACGGTCACGCCCACGACGAAGGTGCCGACCTCATCGAACGTGTAGGAGAACGCGGCGGTGTCGCCGTTGGCGAGCTCCGTGCCATCCGGGGCCTCGACGGCCCACATGAACTCGAGCTCGTCGCCGTCGGGGTCGGTCGAGCTCGACGCGTCGAGCGAGATCGTCGAGCCGCTGTCTCTTATACACATCTCCGAGCCCACGAGACAGGCAGAAATCTCGTA
>CAJXPN010000273.1 GCA_913058025.1 uncultured Myxococcales bacterium
CGGCAGCGTCAGATGTGTATAAGAGACAGGTACATCAGACCAAACATGAAACACCTCGCGGTCGCGCGCCGTCGCGGTCGCGCTCACGCCCCCCAAGGGGCGCGCCCCGGAGCGTTGCCATGAGCGAACGACTTTCTCCTCCCGGCCCACCCTCGAGCGACGACGAGATGTGGCATCGCTACCGTAAGTATCCTTACTTGCTGGCGAAGCTTGCGTTCTATGCGGCGATCGTCTTCGTCGTCTACGCGCTCGTGGGCGCGACGGGGTCGGTCGCGTTCCCACTGTTCCTGAGCATGCTCTCGGCGTACCTGCTCGACCCGTTCATCGATCGGTTCGAGGAGCGAGGGGTGTCGCGCACGGCGGCGATCCTCGCGGTCATCGTGCTCGTCGGGATGGGGATGGGCGTCTTCGTGGCGTTCCTGTACCCGCTGCTCGCCAAGCAGCTCTTCTCGATCGTGGAGAAGTTCCCGTCGCTGCTGGACTCGTTGCAGAACGAGCTCATCCCGTGGCTCCAGGAGAAGATCTCGTTCGAGCTCCCTCCGACGCTCTCGGAGGCCGCGGCGCAGTACAGCGAGGACATCAAGTCCGCGGCGCCCTCCGTGCTGCGCAAGGTCGGCGATTACGCCACGGGCTTGGCGACACAGACCGGCGTGGTCATCGCGAGCCTGCTCAACATCGTGATGATCCCGATCTTCACGTTCTACTTCCTGCGCGACTTCGACGACATGCGCCTGTCCGCGGCGGAGTACATCCCCGAGCACTCCAAGGGGAAGATCATCGATCGCCTCCGCCGCATCGACGACGTCGTGGGCGCGTGGTTCAGAGGACAGATCCAGGTCGGCCTCATCCTCGCGGTGCTCTACGGCATCGGGCTGGGGTTGAGCTTCTGGCTGACTGGCCACTCCACCTTCGATGGCGTCGCGCTGGGCGTCATCACAGGCGTGCTCAACGTGATCCCGTACGTCGGGTTCGTCGTGGGGTTCGTGCTCTCCGTGCTCGTGGTGTTGATCGAGTGGACCGGCGTCGGCTCGCTCGTCGGCGTCGTCATCGTGTTCGCGGTGGTGCAGGGCCTCGAGGGTTACGTCATCACGCCCAAGATCGTGGGCGAGAAGGTGGGCCTGAGCCCGGTCACGGTGATCATCGTCCTGCTCATCGGCGGCGAGGTCGCGGGGCTGCTCGGGGTGCTGCTCTCCATCCCGGTGGCCGGCGCCATCAAGGTCATCATCCCCGACCTGCTCGAGGCGTACACGCGCAGCACGTACTTCAAGGGCGTGAAGCGAGATGGTCAGTCCGGCGACGACGCTCCCCCGGAGGAGGACGAGGCGATCCTCGATGAGGGCGCCGACGAAGGCGCTGGCGAAGTCGAGGCAAGCGTCGACGACGATCCTCAGGACGCGGACGGTGAGGTCGAGCCGGAGGCGGATCCTGAGCCGGACTCTGAGCCGGACTCTGAGGCCGATGATGAGACTGGCGATGAGACCGGCGATGAGCCTCTTCGAGACACCGAGGGAGGCGGCGAGGAGCGGTAGCACGTGGTTGACACGTGAAGCCGGCGCTGTGATTCTGGCGGGGACTTGTATCCTTTAGCAGTGACTGCCAGCGGAATCTGTACGCGGGCGCACACGAGGCGTTGAGTGGGGCAGACGGACATAGAGACGATGAAGGCAAGGGCACGAGGCGTGCTCGAGGCCGAGTTTCGCGGATCGAACCGCGAGATGCTCGCCGCGACGCTCTTCGAGCTCGCCCAGGAGCTCAAGCGTGAGTCGAACGTGCGCAAGCAGCGCGTGGGGCCGGACTCCGACGAGATCCCGAGCGCGGACTCTTCGCCGTCGTGGTCGGCGCGCGCGCCCGTGTCCGCCAAGTTGACGCCCCGAGACGCCAAGAACGCGCTGCTCGACGTCCTCGCCGAGGACGAGGTCCGCGTGGCGAGCCTCCTCCACCAGGTCGTCGAGGTGGGCGCGCTGCTCATCTCCATCGACGGCCAGACGACGCTCAATCAGATCCTCGACGTCAAGATCGGCTACCTCCCGCTGGGGTTCTCCATCGAGCTGACGGGGCGAGTTGTCAACACGTCGATGCGCGGCACCGCGCTCGAGATCATCCAGCTCGGCCGCGAGGACAGGGCAGGGCTCGAGAAGATGTTCGAGGACTACCGCGACCTCGTCCCCCAGGACGAGGCCATCTCGACCGTGAGTACGACCAAGCCAGCGAGCACGAAGCGCAAGGTCAAGCGCGAGTCGATGACCTCGCCGTCGACCCGCCTCGGCCGGCCCGCGAACTACGGCCGCCTCGGCACCACGCTCAACGAGCCGCGCATCCAGATGCGCCGACAGGTCAAGCTCGTCGACCCCGACGACGTGATGCTCGACACGACCGAGAGGTCGGAGACGAGCAACGCCAACGACGACCTCTACGGGCCGACGATGAGCTGGGTCGAGCCCACGGGAGACCCGGAGCGCGTCGAGTCGCTCGCCAACGACCGCGTCCTCGACATCTTCATGCAGCTCTCCGAGCACGGCTTCACCGGGATCGCCCAGATCGAAGAGAGCGATGAAGACAAGTCGGTGAGCATGCAGCTCTTCTTCGACTCGGGCTTCCTCGTCGACATCCTGCAGCGCCCGCGCTCCGCGCGGCGCGAGCTCGCCTCGATGCTGCTCGCCGCCAAGCGCGTGGACGAGGAGCAGATCGCGATCGCCGCGGCGCACGCCGACGAGCAGCGCATCACGATGTCGCGCAGCCTCCTCGACCTCAACTTGCTCGCGCCCGAGCAGATCCGCCACGCGATCGCCGGCAGGCTGACGTACCTGCTCCGCGAGCTGTGCACCATGAAGTCGGGCAGGGTGCGCATCTTCGAGGAGAGCTCGCTGTCGGCGGGCTTCCTCCCCGCGCCGCCGCTGCGCGTCCACGTGGCCGTCGAGCGCACGATCTTCAAGATCCTCTTCGACAAGCTCCGTCAGCTCAACCAGCGCGAGCGTGAGCTCGCCGGTCGAGGCGAACTCGACGCGTACCCCGAGGCGTTGTCCACCGAGCGCGAGCGCCTCGAGCGCACGCTCTCCAACGAGGACCACGTCAAGCTCTTCGGTCGCGTCATCAACGGCCGCAGGCGTCTGCGAGAGGTCTTCACCGAGAGCCCCCTCGCCAACGCCGAGACCTTCGGCCTGATCTTCGCGCTCCACCGAATGGGGCTGCTCCAGTTCGACCGCTCGCTCCACCACACCGTCGTGCGTGAGCGGTTCAGGGAGAACGTCACGGTCAAGTACCTGAGCGTCCACAAGGCCAGCTACTTCGAGGTCCTCAACGTCCACTGGTCGTCACACGACACGGCCATCGAGAAGGCGTACCAGGACCTGATCATCCAGTTCGATCCCGAGCGAGTCCCCGAGGGGATGGAGCCCGAGGTCCACCAACGCGTCGTCGAGATTCGCGACCGCGTCGAGTCGGCCTATCAGGTGCTCGTGGGGCGTGAGCATCGCCACGCCTACCGCATGCGCATCATGCCCGAGTACAAGCTCGCGCACGCCATACCGCTCTTCCTCAAGCAGTCCGAGCTCGCCGAGAAGCGAGAGCAGTGGGACGACGCGGCGGACAGCTTGCGGCGCGTGCTCGAGATCGACCCGTTGCACAGGGACGCCAAGCGCCGCCTGGAGATGGTCCTCAAGCGGGCCATCCCCGGCCTCGGTGAGGAGTCGTCCTCGGCTCCCCTGTGATGTTCGTGGTGTGAGAACGACGCGAAGAGGGAGGCTCAGAGCGGCGTGACGAACGTGTCGACGTCTCTGCTGCGCTTGAGCTCTGCCTGGAAGTGGCGGGCCTCGTCCATCGAGTGGAACTTGCCCACGCGGACGCGGTAGAGCTTGCCGCCGTCTCCCTTCTCTATGGACACGATGTGGGGCTCGAGACCCTTGTCCTTGAGCTTGCCCATCTGGCCCTTGGCCTTGTGCATCGCGGGGTGCGCGCCGACCTGGAGCGTGTAACGCGCCGGGAGCTCGCCGACGACGTCGGGCTGCTTGGCCTTGGCCTGCTCGAGGGACTCGTTGATTCCCTTGTTCGGCGCGCGCGACGCGGCGCCTCGAGCGCCGTCGTCGCTGAGCTTCTCGTAGAACGAGAAGCTCAGCGGGGGCGCCTTGGACGCGTCGTCCTTGGCGTCGTTGTTCGTGTCACCCATCGACGCGTTCGCCAGGAGCGCTGGGGTCGCGCTCGAGCGTAGCATGCGCTGACCGGTGATGAGGCCGGCGCTGAAGACCAGGGCGAGGACGGCCGTCCAAGCCATCGTGGAGCCGAGGCTTCGCTGCGGGGCTTTCTTTCGTGTGCGGTTCGTCTTGCGTGCCATGACTTCTGATCGCTCGAGGTGGTCTTCGTGGTCGTGTGTGCGCCAGGCGACGCGCTTTGCCTACATCGACGGTAACATGACCACGCGCGCCGACAAGTTTTGTGGCCGCGCGGGCGGGGTCGCAGTGTAGGGAGCTGTAAGTACTTGTATGTCGGTGTGTTGATTGCGTTGCGGTGCGTTCTGGCGAGCGCTATGGTTCGGCCGGTGAGATCGAGAATGGCTCGACGCGGGCCTGGATGAAGAGGTGAACGATGCGTGTTCTTGGCGTGGGGTACTGCACCCTCGACTTCATCGGAGAGGTGGATCGTTTCGCCGAACCTGACGCGAAGGTCGAGTGGGACAAGCTCAGCGTGCAAGGCGGAGGCGCCGCGGCGACTGCGATGGTCACGCTCGCGAGGTGGGGCGTCGACACGCTCTTCGTGGGGAAGGTCGGAGCCGACGCCCGCGGCGGCGAGATCGTCGCGACGCTCTCGGGCGAGGGCATCGACGTCGACGGCGTGGTCTACCAGGATGGAGCCATCAGCCAGGTGACGTTCGTGGTCATCGAGTCGGCGACGGGCCAGAAGCGCACGTACTTCACGGTGGGCACGGTGGACCCGTTGACCGAGGACGAGGTCGGCGCGCAGATGCTCGAAGGCGTCGACGTTCTGCACGTCGACGGCACGAGCTCCAGTGCTCAACTCAAGCTCGTGAAGCTCGCGCGTGAGCGCGGCATCCTGACGGTCCTGGACGCCGAGAGGGTCGAGGACGGCGTGATCGAGCTCGTCGGGGCCAGCGATATCGTGGTCGCCTCGGAGCGCTTCGCGAGCCAGTTCACGGGGCAGGGTTCGCTCGAGGGTATGTGCAAGGCGCTCGTCGAGCGTGGTCCTGGAGTCGTCGTCGTGACGATGGGGGACGAGGGCGCCGTGGCGATGGAGAAGGACGGCGTGCTCGTGCGTGCGCCCGCGTACCCCGTCGAGGTCGTGGACAACACGGGCGCCGGCGACGTCTTCCACGGGGCGTTCATCTACGCCTACACGATGAAGCGCGAGCTGTCGGAGTGCCTGAGCTTCGCGTGCGTGGCCGCAGGCATCTCATGCCTCGGGCTCGGCGGGCGCGAGCGCATCCCGGAGCTCGCCGAGGTCGACGCGATCCTGGCAGCGGGCTGGTGAGAGCGGCCAGGGGCCGACGCAAAGAGAGAGGGCGAGTCACTCGAGTGACTCGCCCTCTCTCTTTGCGTCATGTCTTCGGGGTCAAGAGCTCAGCGGCGGCTTCGGCCACCACGACCGCCGTCGCGTCCGCCGCGTCCACCGCCATCGCGGCCTCCGCGTCCGCCACCGTCGCGGCCTCCGCGCCCGCCACCGTCGCGGCCTCCGCGCCCGCCGGTACCGGCGCCGCCATCACGCGAGCGCTTCTTTGCGAACGGGTCGGTCGTGCGGGAGGTCTTCTGCGTCTCGACGTCGCCGAGCTGGACGGCCCAGCACTCGCCGGAGCGGATCGCGGCGACGAGCGCGGCCTGGTCGGCGATGTCGCCGCTGAAGAGCGTGGCGAAGTCACCGATGGAGGCAGGGTCGTCCGAGCCGCCGAAGGTGTTCACGCCGATGGAGTGAGACGCCTCGAGTGCGAAGTCGTTCTGGAGCTCTCCGACGCGTGAGTTCAGCACCTCGACGCCGTGGAGTCCACGGATCGTGAAGATGAGGTCGCCCATGTTCGCCGCGATGTCGAGGTCGTAGGGGCGAGCGGCGATGACCGCGCCGCCCATGGCCTCGACGAGCTCGACCACGAGGTCGGCGGAGGGGCGGGTCAGGTCGGTGTACTCGCGCCAGGTCTCCTCGAGGAGGAACGCGTCGATCGTCGGCGGGATGCAGATGAGGAGCCCGCGGTCGGTGTGGAGCTCGACGCCCGCGAAGGCCTTGACGCCCGCTGCGTCGCCAGCGGCCGAGAGCTCGGCGGCGTGTGCGGACGCGTGTGCGTCGGCGAAGAGCACCGCGTCGAGGCCAGCGGCCTTGGCGCGCGCGAGGACGTCGGCGACGCGTCACAACTATGACTGTCTCTTATACACATCTGACGCTGCCGAC
>CAJXPN010000274.1 GCA_913058025.1 uncultured Myxococcales bacterium
GACGAGGGCGGCCTGGACGAGCGGGATGCGCTCGAGCTCGAGGGCTTGCGCGGCCTCCATGATCGAGGCGCTCAGGCCCATGGGGGGCGCCACGTCGACATGCGACGCGCGCACCTGACCCAGGAGGTCGCGCAAGCCCTCGAGCTCGAGCGCATCCCGCTCGTCCAGGCCGCCCTCGTCGGGCTGACCCTCCGAGTCGATGTCTGTCTCATCATCTGCGTAGAGCAGGTCGATGATCCAGTCTGGGGACTTCTCGGCTGACATGATTCTTACTCACTGCTGGTGTGCGAACGTGGCCTCTCTCGAGGGTCAGCCCGAACACCTCGCATTGGGTGTATTGGGCGTCGACCCTGTGATCGAGCACTCGTGTTCGAACTGCGGCCCTCGATTCACCCCACGCTCCGGGCGCACCCCGGCGACGGTCCGACCACGCTGTGGTCGACGCCCCGGCGAAAACGCCTGCGTGGAGATCATCACGGACACCTCCTCATGGTTCACTCTCTCGGGGGCTCGGTGACCCGGGCTCCCGTCCTGGGTATGTTCAACGTCGACACATCCGAATGGATCTGAATCGATGAAACGAATCCTGGCGCGTGGGCCGATCGATCGCAAAGGATTCACGTGACGACCTCCTTACGCTCTTCCTCATCGAAGCGATGCTCCCGGTAGGCCTCGAGGTGCCCTCGGAGGGCCTGGAGCGCGTAGCGCATCCTGCTCTTGACCGTGGGGACCGGCGCGTCGACGACCTCGGCGATCTCCCGGAACTTGAGCCCCGAGACCTCCTTGAGCAAGAAGACCTCGCGCTGATCCTCGGGCAGCTCCGCGAGCGCGCGCTGGAGGCGGTCGAGGAACTGACGCCGCTCGTAGGACATGTGCGCGACGCCCGCGGACTCGTCGACGACGAGGTCGAGGAAGCTGTTGCCGTCGTCGTCGCCGATCTTCTCGTCGAGGGACATCTCGCGCGCGCGGCGCGCGCGTCGCGCGCGGTCGATGCAGATGTTTCGGGCGATCGTGTAGAGCCAGGTCGTGAACTTCGCCTTCTGTTCATAGCCGTCGGCGCTGCGCACGACGCGCATGAAGATCTCCTGGGTGAGCTCCTCGGCGACGTCGGCGCGCTTGCAGCTGCGCAGGACGAAGTTGTAGATGGGTCGCTCGTGCCGCTTCAGGAGGATCTCGAACGCGCGCACGTCTCCTTCGCTGTAGAGGAGCATGAGCTCCTCGTCGCTGCGCTCCTTGAGCGGCGCCTCGGCGGCGGCTGGCTTGGCGCCCCGTCGCAGGGCGCTCTTGATCAGCGCGAAGAACATGGAGAAGCACTCGGGGCTCGAGCCGTCACCCGGGGTGTACACGCCGGGTGATCGCGCGGTGGTTTAGACCGAGCATCATGGGTACGGTATCGTCTCTGAATGCGCAAGCGTTGGCACCCTCGGGAGGGCGTCGCTGCGCGGTGTCCACTGACTAGAGAGCGTCGGGGCGCCGAAATGTTCCTTCGTGGCCCTTCATGTGAGAGGTGAGCGCGATGAACGAGTCGGATAGGGCCCACCTGTCGAGGATGAGGTCGAAGGTCGAGGCGATGCTGCGAGGCTCAGGCGCGTCGCCGCCCGAGGGTGTGGAGGACGAGCACGTCGACCTGCGCGCGATAGACCGCATGTTGGATGCGTTGGCGTCCGCGTGGGGCTTCGAGCTGGCGCCCGAGCTCCTGAGCCCCCCAGGCATGTCCTGGGAGCCATGGAGGCAGGAACTCCACGAGCACTTGAGCGAGGGGAGGAAGCTCCAGGCGGTCAAGCTCTACAGGGAGGAAGTCGGGGTGGGTCTGAGGGAGTCGCTCGAGGCGATCGAGGAGATCCTGGCGAACATGTGAGCAGGGGAGGGTGCTCAAAAAGAGAAGAGGCGGCGTGTCCCGTGTGGGACACGCCGCCTCGTCGTGCGTCGCGTGAGGAGCCGTGGTGTCGGCTCACTCCTCTGCGTTGGTGACCTGGTCGAAGTCGAGCTCGACGGGGGTCGGGCGGCCGAAGATCTCGACGAGGACGCGGAGCTTCTCCTTCTCCTCGTTGACCTCCTCGATGGTGCCGGTGAAATCGAGGAAGTTCCCGTCGATGACCCGGACGCGCGCGCCCTGCTGGAAGTTGTAGGTGGTCGTGGCGGCCGCGGAGCCTTCCTCGATCTTCTCGGTGATCCTGCGGACCTGCTCCTCGGGGACAGGCGGCGGGTCGCGCCGGTTGCCCAGGAATCCGACGACCTTGGGGGTGTCGTTGACGAGGTGCCAGGTCTGGTCGTTCAAGGCCATACGCACGAAGACGTAGCCGTTGAAGACCTTTCGGGTCACCTGGATCTTCTTACCGTTGCGGATCTCAGTGACCTGCTCGGTGGGGATGAAGACCTCGTCGAAGTAGTCCTCGAAGCCCTCACGCTCGATGCGCTCTTCGAGGGACTTCTTGGCCTTGTTCTCGTAACTCGAGTAGGTCTGGACGATGTACCAGTTCTTATCCATCGTGCCTTACGCCCCGGTGATCAGGAGGTCGGTGATGATCTTCCAGATCCAGTCGAAGACGGCGAGGTAGCCGCTGAGCAGGATCGTGAAGGCGATGACGACAACCGTCGAGCGTTTGGTTTCATCGAGCGTAGGCCAGGTCACGCGCCGAAGCTCCGTGACCACCTCGCTCATGTACTCGAAGGCGTTGGGTCGTCTGTAGAGGTAGAAGGTGAGACCGACCGAGGTCGCCAGGGCGAGCACGGTGGTCAAGGTCACGTTCCGGTTCAGGACGGCGTAATCGGTGAGCTCTGCGAGCTCCCAGATCCAGATGAACGCCTTGTTGAACGTGAGGAAGGCGACAATGAAGGCGCACGCGAAGATCAGGTTGACCCATTTCGAGATGGTCATCGTCGCGTTCTCCGGTGGTGTGCGAGGTGAGCCCGGAGGGGGCACCGCGTCGTCAAAGGTGTCATGGCCAAAAGAGAGGGCGTATCATATCGAATGACACGCCCTCATCTTCGTATGAGCCTCCCATACGGGAAGATCTCGAAGCACGCCAGCAGGGACTCGAACCCCGAACCTACGGATTTGGAATCCGTTGCGCTACCAATTGCGCCACTGGCGTATGTGGCCTCTCCAAAAGAGGAGAAGCCTCGCCGCGGAGTGAGAACGTGTGACGCGCCGTACTCTATTTCAGAGTGAGACACATCACAACAAACTCATCCGCGGCGCGAAGGCGCTCACTCGATGACTTCAGCAACGACGCCGGCGCCGACGGTGCGGCCGCCCTCGCGGATGGCGAAGCGGAGGCCCTTGTCCATGGCGATCGGAGTGATCAGCGTGGCCGAGACGGTGACGCGGTCACCGGGCATGACCATCTCCGTGCCGCCGACGAGCTCGACCGAGCCAGTCACGTCCGTGGTGCGGAAGTAGAACTGGGGACGGTAGCCGGTGAAGAACGGCGTGTGACGGCCACCCTCCTCCTTGGTGAGGACGTAGATCTCGGCGCTGAACTTGGTGTGCGGGGTGATGGTGCCCGGCTTCGCCAGGACCTGACCACGCTCCACGTCGTTCTTCTTGATACCGCGGAGGAGACAACCGACGTTGTCACCGGCCTCGCCGTAGTCGAGAAGCTTGCGGAACATCTCGACGCCGGTCACGGTCGTCTTCTCAGGCTTGTCGGAGAGGCCGACGATCTCGACCTCCTCGCCCGTCTTGACCTTGCCCTGCTCGATGCGTCCGGTGACGACCGTGCCGCGACCAGCGATCGAGAACACGTCCTCGATCGGCATCAGGAAGGGCTTGTCGATCTCGCGCTTGGGGATGTCGATGTACTCATCGACGCTGTCCATGAGCGCGAGGATGGCGGGCTCGCCGTAGGGACCCTCGTCGCCTTCGAGGCCCTGGAGCGCCGAGCCGATCGTGATGGGCAGGTCGTCGCCGGGGAACTCGTAGTCGCTGAGGAGCTCACGAACCTCCATCTCGACGAGCTCGAGGAGCTCCTCGTCGTCGACCATGTCCGCCTTGTTCATGAACACGACGATCTTGGGCACGCCGACCTGGCGAGAGAGCAGGATGTGCTCACGCGTCTGAGGCATGGGGCCATCGGCCGAGGAGACGACGAGAATCGCGCCGTCCATCTGCGCCGCGCCAGTGATCATGTTCTTGACGTAGTCGGCGTGGCCCGGGCAGTCGACGTGCGCGTAGTGACGCTTCTCCGTCTCGTACTCGACGTGCGCGGTCGAGATCGTGATGCCTCGCTCGCGCTCCTCGGGGGCGTTGTCGATCTGGTCGAAGTCCATCCCCTGGCCGCCGAAGTGCTTCGAGAGGACCTTCGTGATCGCCGCCGTCAGGGTCGTCTTACCGTGGTCGACGTGACCGATGGTACCGATGTTGGCGTGCGGCTTGTTACGCTCGAATTTCTCTTTGGCCATTTCCTCGCGCTCCTTAAATTAAGCAAGGTCTCTTTTGAAAGCCTTGTGGCGGCGCAGTTCTTAAAGTGCGCCCCAGCGAAGCTCGTCTTTTGCCCCGACGTTCGAGGCGAAACACAACAAGACGGCCTCCACCTTCCGTGGAAGCACGTCTCACTCACGCGGGGGCGATGTCGATTTCTCGACACGAACCCGCCTGCGCCGTCTCCACTACCTCACGAGTGAGGTCGAGACCGTCGCGCCAGAGCCCTCTACCGGATTTGAACCGGTGACCCCTTCCTTACCATGGAAGTGCTCTACCACTGAGCTAAGAGGGCGTTCAGGACATCGTCGTGCCCGACGGTGAGATTCCGTACGGACACATTGTCCTCGTGCTCATCGCACCTTCGGCCTCATGCCCCGTGAGGGGCGATGGGGTCAGGTGCCTAGAGCGGGAGACCGGGTTCGAACCGGCGACAATCAGCTTGGAAGGCTGATGCTCTACCAACTGAGCTACTCCCGCAGGCGTCGAGCCTGTCTTACGCGCCGAATCCAGTCCCCTGCGGCGCCACGACCTCCCATCTGAGTCTCGCCTCTTTGGTCAGGAGGCGTTGGGAGAGGTCGCTATGTACTCGAGTGGTGGGGGAAGGATTCGAACCTTCGAAGGCTAAGCCGCCAGATTTACAGTCTGGTCCCTTTGACCGCTCGGGAACCCCACCTCAAATATGTCCGACTCGAGGCGAACCTCTTACCGGATGTCTGTCATGCTGACGGTGGGACTTGAACCCGCAACCCCTGGTTTACAAAACCAGTGCTCTACCAGTTGAGCTACGTCAGCTCGCGATGCCGTCGCTCTTTGGAGCGCCTGTGCGCTGCGATTCAAGCTTGGGTCAATTTCTGACCCCCGCCAGTGAGGAGGCATGTTTATAAGGCGTCGGTGGGACTGTCAAGATGAAAAGCGACCACTTTCTCCGCCTCATGCACGACACCTCATACCTACGTGGCCGTGTGGTTCATTCCACGCTTTCGTTCGACCCGGACATGACGCGTTGGCGGCTCGCCTCATAGAGCAGCGCAGCGGTGGCTGCTGCCGCGTTCAGGCTCTCGACGCCGTCGCTCATCGGGATCTGCGCGAGCAGATCGCACTTCTTGGCGACGAGCTGCCTCATGCCCTTGTGCTCGGAGCCGACGACGATCGCGATCTTGGAGTTCAGGTCGAGCTCCCAGGGCGGCCTGGCGGCCTTGTCGTCGCCCAGGGCGCTGCCGACGATCCAGTAGCCGGCCTCCTTGAGCTCGTCGAGCGTGCGCGCGAGGTTGGTCACGCGGACCACGGGGACGCGCATCGCCTGGCCCGCCGAGGTGCGTACGGCCGCGGGGGTCACGCCCGCGGCGCGATCCTTGGGGATGATCACGCCGGCGACGCCGAACGCGGCCGCGCTGCGCAGGATCGCGCCGAGGTTGCCCACGTCCTGGATGCCGTCGAGCACGAGCAGCCGTGAGAGGGGGTCGTCGGCCGCGCGTTTGATGACCTGGTCGAGTTGGGCGTACTGGAACGGGCTGGAGACCAGCGCGATCCCCTGGTGGTTGCCGCCCTCGCAGAGCTCGTCGAGGTCGTCGTGGGTGGTGCGCTCGAAGCGCACGCCGGCCAGGTTGGCCAGGCGCGCGACCTCGCGCAAGGCGGCCGCGTCCCAGTCGACGGCGAGGACGCGTCGGACCTTGTCGGGGGCGGCGGTGAGGATCTCTTCGACGGGGTGTGTGCCGTAGATGATCAGCGGTGTGTCACTCATGAGGGGCTCCTTGGTGCGAGCTCGTCGCCTATGGCGAGCGCAGCCGCGATGGGGTCTGTTGCTTGATAGATGGGGCGGCCGATGACGAGGAAGCGCGCGCCCGTGGCGAGCGCTTCGGCGGGCGTGACGGCGCGGACCTGGTCGTCCTGACCCATCTGCGCCCTGTCTCTTATACACATCTGACGCTGCCGACGATCTACTCTGTGTAGATC
>CAJXPN010000275.1 GCA_913058025.1 uncultured Myxococcales bacterium
GAGGCGAGGCAACCGCACCGTCCCGCCGTCGATGAGCGGCACGCCCCAGCGTCGGCACAGCACACCGAGGGTCGCGCCCTCCTCGGCCACGCGCAGGTCGCACCACAGCGCGAGCTCGAGCCCGCCCGCCACCGCCGGCCCCGCGATCGCCGCGATCACCGGCTTCGACAGGAGCATCCGCGACGGACCCATCGGGCCGTCGCCGTCGGGCTCGAGCCTGTTCGGGGTCCCCTCCGCGATCGCCTTCAAGTCAGCTCCCGCGCAGAACGCGCCGTCGGCGCCCGTCAGGACGCCCACGGAGGCGCCGTCGTCGGCGTCGAACGCGCGGAACGCGTCCGCGAGCGCCTGCGCCGTGCCCCGGTCGACCGCGTTGCGCACACCGGGGCGCGCGATCGTCACGACCGTCACCGCCCCGCGCCGCTCGACCTCCACGCTCACCGCCCGGCGCCCTCGCGGCCCGCCAGCTCGAACGCCAGCTCGAGCGCGTAACGCATCGAGCCGCCGTCGGCCACGCCCTGACCCGAGATGTCGTACGCGGTCCCGTGGTCGACCGACGTGCGCACCACGGGAAGCCCCAACGTGATGTTGGCGGACCGCCCGAAGTGCAACAACTTCAACGGGATGAGGCCCTGGTCGTGGTACATGCACACGACCGCGTCGTGGGGCGCGCCGCCGCGGCCGTAGGGCGCGAACAGCGTGTCGCTGGGCATCGGGCCGACGAACTCGGCCTCGGGCCAGCGCTTCCTCGCCTCCTCGATCGCGGGGATGATCACGTCGATCTCCTCGTGACCCATCACGCCGCCCTCGCCCGCGTGCGGGTTCAGCCCGCACACCGCCACGCGCGGCGAGTCGATCCCCCACCAGCGCGTCAGGTCCGACACGGTCGTCCCGATCGTCGCCACGATCCTCTCCTGCGTCAGCGCCGCCGAGACGTCCTTGAGCGGAAGGTGCGTCGTCACCAGCGCCACGCGCAGCCTCTCCCCCGCGAGCATCATCACGTGCTCGGGCGCGCCGAACGCCTCGGCGAGCACCTCCGTGTGGCCCGTCGTCGGCTCATGCGTGAGCGCGAAGATCGACTTCGTCCAGGGCGCCGTGCACAGCGCGTCGAGCTCGCCCCTCTTCGCCGCGGCGATCGCCTCACGCAACGCCTCGCCCTGGGCGGTGGCGGCGGCGGCCGTCGGCTTCCCCGGCTCGACCCCCTCGATCCCTGGCGGGGAGAGGTCCACCACCGCGACCTCGCCATCGCCCACGGCCACGGCCGCGTCCGCCACGGGCGTGAGCCGAGCGGCCATCGGGGACCACCCTGACACCGATCGTGTAAGCCGAGCGTCTTCGCGACGCAGCGCCGAGAGCGAGCCGTAGACGACGACCTCCTGGCCCTCGCCGAGCGGCGCCACGAGCGCCTTGAGCACGACCTCGGGGCCGATGCCGGCCGGGTCCCCGACGGTGAGCCCGACCCTGGCGCGCTGGCCGCTCATTGCTTCATGTCGATGAACGCGCGCCCGCGCAGCGTCTGGACGTACGACGCGACCTGACGCTCCATCGCCTTCTGAAGGAGGATGTTGCGCAGCTCCTCCTTACGATCCTGGATGTCCGGGTTCGGGCGGTCCTCGGTGTCCGTGACCGTGATCACGTGGAACCCGAACTTCGTGCGCACGACCTTCGAGATCTCACCGATGTCGAGCCCGAACGCCTCGTCCTCGAACTGCTCGTCGAGCTCACCGCGCCGGAACGTCCCGAGCTTGCCGCCGGTGCCCGCGCTCGGGCCGTTCGAGGTCGCCTTGGCGACCTCGGAGAACGACTCCCCGCCGCGGATTCGCGCGAGCGCGGCCTCGGCTGCCTGGCGCGACGCGGCGACGTCCGCGGCCGACTGCGTCTTGGGCTGGATGAGGATGTGCGCCACGGTGATGTAACGCTCGAAGCCCGCGCCGGCGCCGTAGCGCTCGCGGTAGGCCGCGTCCACCTCGGCGTCCGAGACCTTGGCCTTCGAGCCCACGCGGAACCGCGTGATCCTGAGCTTGAGCAGGTTCTGGCGCACGACCTCACGGTAGTCGTCGTAGTCGACGCCGTACTGCTCGACCTGCTTGCGGACCTCGGGCTCGCTCAGGCCGCCCTGCTGCTGGCGGGTGTACGCGAGCCACTGCTCGAGCTCGGCGTCGCTGATGCGCAGATCGAGCTTGGCGGCCTCCTGCATCAGGAGCTTGCGGTCGATAAGGTCGTCGAGGACCTCGGCGTAGACGCGGAAGCGCGTGGAGTCGTCGCTCAGCGTGCCAGGGTCCAGGCCCTTCTGGAGGAGGTACGGCACGGAGGCCTGGCGGATGTCGTGGAGCGTGACGATCTCGGCGTTCACCTGCGCGGCGACGCGATCGATGATCTCGGCCGAGGCCGGGGCAGACGTCACGAACACGCACGCCGCGAGCGCGGCGGCGAGTGTCCTCTGGATTCTCATGGCTCTCTCCTCTCTCCGCCAGCCTTCCCGAGGTCCCGGGTCGGCTGCGGTGTGAACACGGACCCGTCCAACGGACTGGTCACTCCCCTGGGGGGCTCGACGGCGTCGAGCACGTCAGGGTAGGTCTCTATCTTTGCGGTCTTCTTGAGCTTCTCTACGAGCGCGTCGCGCGCGCGCAGGCGCCTCTCGGCGTAGATGCGCTCGCGGACGTCCCCCTCGACCGCGTCGATCGAGGTCAGCTCGGCGGCGCGCTGGTCACGGTAGACCACGACCCACCAGAGCCCGGGGCCCTTGGTCGGCGAGGAGACGTCCCCTGGCAGCTCGAGCGCGAACAGCGCGCGCGCGACCTCGGGGCGACGCGTCGTCTTGGTCGGCGCCTCGACCCACCCGAACTCACCGCCGCTGGCGCGTGAGGGCTCGTGCACGGAGCGCTCGCTGGCCATCTTCGACGCGGCGTCCAGCCGCGCGGCCACGTCGGGCAGCGCGCGCAGCTCCTGGGCCCACGTACGCGCGGCGTCGGCGTCGAGCGCGCCGATAACGAGCGCCTCGCGCTGTTCGGCGCGCGTGTAGCGCTCGGCGTGCTCGCGCACGTACCCCTCGACGTCCTCTCGCGTGATCGAGTCGAAGGAGACCTCCTTGCGGATCTCGTCGGCGACGACGAGCCTGGCCATCGCCTCCTTCATCGCCTGGAGCACCACCGGGTCCTGTCCGAGACCTCGGCGCTCCGCCTCGTCGGCGAGCAGCTCGAGGTCCACCATCGACTCGAGGAGCTGGACGCGGCGCTCGCGCTCCGAGTACTGGGCGCGCGCGTAAGGCGCGAGCCTGGAGAGCCTGCGCTCGAAGTCCTGCGCCGTGAGCTCCTCGCCCTCGACCACGGCCACGACCTTGGACGCCGCGCCCGCGCCCTCCTCTCCGCGGCGCCTGGCCGCGTCGGACGGTCGCTCGGGCGCGCACGCCAGGAGCGTGAACGCGGCGGTCAATGCGGCCCATCGTCGGTATCGTATCGTGCTCACACGCATCGGCTCGCGCCCTCGGGTGTCGTCGTTCGCGGCGCCGCCTCAGGCGGCGCCGGGCACATGTATAATGGATCCTCGGCCAGGATGCATCCCGGCCGAGGCTCACAACGCGAGCAGCCGATCCACCATCGCGCGCGACGACTCCAGCGGGCGCGCCGACTCGTCGGGCTTGAGCGACCACACGATCTTCATCGCACCCGTGAGTCGCAACCTGCCGCGTGATTCTTGCACCATCTTCACGACCGCCTCCGGCTTGAGCGTCGTGGTCTCGTCGAGCTCGATGCTGATCGCCGACGGCCCCGCGTCCAGGCGCTTCGCGCGCAGGTCCCGCAGGCCGATCTTGATCGAGACGACGTCTCGGAGCGCGCGCACGGCGCCGGGGGAGTGGCCGAACCGATCCTCCATCTCGGCGAAGACCGCGTCGAGCTCGTCGGTCGTGCGCGCAAGCGAGAACCGCTTGTAGAACATCAGCCGGAGCCCGGTCGCCGGGATGTAGTCCTCGGGGATGTAGGTCGTGACCGGGATGTTCACCTCGGGCTCGATGTCCTGGTTCGGGTCCTCCCCTCGGATGTCCGCGATCGCCTCCTCGAGCAGCTCGTTGTAGAGGTCGAGCCCCACGCTGGCCACGTGCCCGGACTGGTCGTCCCCGAGCATGCTGCCGGCGCCGCGGATCTCCAGGTCGTAGCTCGCCACGTGGAACCCGCTGCCAAGCTCGGTGTGCGTCTGGATCACGTCGAGCCGCTTCTCGGCGTCCTTGGGGAGCGTGCGCCTCGCGGGGATCAGCAGGTACGCGTACGCGCGCTCGGCGCCTCGGCCCACTCGACCGCGCAGCTGGTAGAGCTGCGAGAGGCCGAACATGTCCGCGCGGTTTACGATGATCGTGTTCGCGTTCGGGATGTCGAGCCCCGACTCGATGATCGACGTACACAGCAGCAGGTTGATGTCCCCCTTGATGTACTTGAGCATGACCTCCTCGAGGTCGTTCTCGTTCATCTGGCCGTGGCCGATCCCCACGCGCGCCTCCGGCACGAGCTCGGTGATGTGCTCGGCCATCTCGTCGATCGTGCGCACGCGGTTGTGCACGAAGAAGACCTGCCCGCCGCGGCCGAGCTCGCGCATGATCGCCTCGCGGATGATCCCGTCCGAGAACTTCGCCACGTGCGTGCGCACCGCGAGCCTGGAGTGCGGCGGCGTCGCGATGATCGAGAGGTCACGGATGCCCATGAGAGACATCTGGAGCGTGCGCGGGATCGGCGTCGCCGACAGCGTCAGGCAGTCGATGCCCGTGCGCATCTTCTTGATCTTCTCCTTGTGCGTGACGCCGAAGCGCTGCTCCTCGTCGACGATGAGGAGCCCGAGGTCGCTGTACTTGATCTTGGCGTTGAGGATGCGGTGCGTGCCCACGAGGACGTCGACCTTGCCCTCCTTGACGCGCGCGATGATCTCGCGGGTCTCCTTGGGCGAGCGGAATCGGTTGAGGCACTCGACGATCACGCCCGTATCGTCCATGCGCTTGCGGAACGTGAGCAGGTGCTGCTCGGCCAGGATCGTCGTGGGCACGAGTACGGCGACCTGCTTGCCGTCGAGCACGGCCTTCATCGCCGCGCGGATCGCGACCTCGGTCTTCCCGAAGCCGACGTCCCCGCACACCAGCCTGTCCATCGGGCGGGCGCGCGTCATGTCCGCGATCGACTCGTTGATCGCGCGCATCTGGTCCGGTGTCTCCTCGAAGGGGAACTTCTCCTCGAACTCGCGGAACATCTCGTCGGGGGGGCTGAACGCGAACCCCTTGGCCATCTCCCGGCGCGCGTAGAGCGCGAGCAGCTCGCCGGCGACCTCGCGGATGTTCGCCTTCACGCGCTCCTTGGTCCGGTCCCAGGACGCGCCGCCGAGCTTGTCCAGCCTCGCCCCCTCGGAGCCGCCCAGGTACTTCTGGACGCGCCCGAGCCGGTACACGGGCAGGTAGAGCTTGTCCTCGCCAGCGTACTCGAGGAGCAGGAAGTCGTTGCCGATGCCGTCGACCTCCAGGTGGACGAGCCCCTTGTAGCGGCCGACGCCGAAGTCCACGTGCACGACGAGGTCGCCCTCGTCGAGGTCACGGAAGTGGCTGATCGCGGCCTGCTCGGTGAACTCGCGCGTGGCGTTCTTCTGCGTGGCGACGCGGTCACCGAAGATCTCGGCGCCAGCGATGACCGCGAGCCCCAGGAGCTCGGAGCGGAACCCCTCGGCCAGCGGCGCGTGGTAGACCTCGATCATCTGCGAAGGGGGCGGCAGCGGCTCGGTCGCGTCGATCGGCGTGGGCAGCGACATCGCGGGGAGCGTCCCGTAGGACTCGAGCAGGCGCACGAGCCGCTCGACCTGGCTCTCCGTGCGGCACGCGAAGCAGATCCTGCCGTAGAGCTCCTCCCAGTCGGGCAGCCTGTCCACGAGCGCCCGGACGGCCTGCTCGGCGCCGTGGTGCGACTTCCGGATCGCGACGACGTCGCTGTTGGGGCGCGCGCGGAACGAGAACGAGAGGTCGTCGGGGATCGGGTCGACGACGAGCTCGCCGTCCCCCGCGGTCATCGCGACCACGCGCGCGTCGAGGCGCGCGCTGACGCCGTTGGCCCACGCGACGAACCCCTCGGGGCTCACGTAGTGCTCGCCGATGCCGTAGTAGAGCTCGCCCTCGGCGACGACCGCGTCGAGTTCTCCCTGGCGCTTCTCCCACAGGTGCTCGATCGAGGCGACGGACTCGTCGGGGCTCACGAGGACGACGACCGTGTCCTCGGGCAGGTACGCCGACAGGTCCACGAGCCGGTCGTGGAGCGCCGGGAGGAACGCGTCGACGCCGATGAAGTGGATGCCCGCCTTCAGGTCGGCGACGTAGGTCTGCACCTGTCTCTTATACACATCTGACGCTGCCGACG
>CAJXPN010000276.1 GCA_913058025.1 uncultured Myxococcales bacterium
GAGATTTCTGCCTGTCTCGTGGGCTCGGAGATGTGTATAAGAGACAGGCTGAGCGCGCTGCTCGTCTGCTCCGACCTCCAGTTCGTGGACACGGACAGCGTCCAGGTCGACCAGCGACGCCTCCTGGGCGAGGCGGCGGCCCAGGAGCTCGGCCTCATGGCGCAGATGGGGCTGCTCCCGGAGCCCGAGACCACCGGCGTGTTGCTCGCCGGGGACCTCTACGTCGACCCGGCGCTGCACGCGCGCGGCGGGCTCGGGGACGTGATGGGTGTGTGGCGCGCGTTCGACGAGGCCTTCGGCTGGGTCGCCGGCGTCGCGGGCAACCACGACGCGTTCAACGGGCGCGCGCAGCGGCCCCCGGCGCTCCGTAGGGGCTCGATGAGGATGCTCGACGGCGACGTCGTCGCGATGGGAGGGCTACGCATCGGAGGAGTCAGCGGCGTCATCGGTGACCCGGAGAGGCCTTGGCGCAGGACCGAGGACGCGTACCTCGAGGCGCTCATCCGCGTGCTCGAACAAGAGCCCGATGTCGTCGTCCTGCACGAGTCGCCTCGGCCGATCGACCCCGGGCACGCTGGCGGCGGGAAGGCGACGTTGACGCGGGTGCTCGTCGAGCACGCCTCGACGGCGCGCCCTCCCCTGGTGATCTCGGGGCACGTGGGCTGGGACGAGCCGCTGGACCCGACGGGTTCCGGGCCTCAGCTCCTCAACGTGGAGGAGCGCATGGTCCTGCTGACGTGCGCGCCGCTGCGCGCGCTCTGAGCCCGCGCGAGCGCGGGCTCACGTGGGTGGACGCTCGGATGCGTCGTGCGCGAGAACACGGCGCGCGGAACCTCACCCGAACGACATCGGCGCGACGAGAACACGAGGCCGGTCTGACCACGAGACAGATAAACACACGCAAACATCAATATTTTGAGTCATTTACACCCAATCGAACAACGGGGTAATCAAGAGAGGATCAAACCCACCACGCGTCTGTACTCTGGCCACACGAGACCAGCGGATTCGCCTTCAGGTCTCGAATGAAACACAACGCATACGCCCCGCTCCTCTGCATCCTCTCTGTCTTCGCGGGTCCGACGCTCGGATGCGGCGGCTGCGATGAGGAGCCCATCACCCAGGTCGCGGGCTCCTGCACGCCCGACTCCGACCTCATCGCCGAGGGCCGGGAGTGCCGGCGCGACGACCAGTGCCCATGCGGCGCGCACTGCTCGATGGGCCTGTGCGCGGCGACGTGCGCGTCGTCGAGCGACTGCGCCGACGGCCAGACCTGCGACACGTTCGGCCGCTGCGGAGCGCCCGGCGCGACCGTCTCGCCGAGGAACGCGCTCGTCCAGGGACGACCTCGTATCCTCCAGTCGGGCATCATCGCGGGGCCGCGCGACCAGCCTCGGTTGCTCACGGTCGTCGCCGACGACGGCCCGATCACGAGCATGCGACTCAAGGCAGACCCGGGCGCCGAGATCGCGCTCGCGGTGCCTGGCGTCGAGTCCACCGCGCTCGAATACAGCGACGAGGTGATCGTCGGAGAGGAGATCGCGGAAGGCGGGGTCCTCAACGTCTACACGCGCCCGCTGGCGGATACGCCGGCTGGTGAGGACCCGCCGATCAGCGGGGTCACCGTCGTCACGGCCTCGAACACGTCGACCTCCGTGCCCATCGCCAGCGCGGCGGCCTTCGAGCCTCCCGCGCCGCCCCCCTCGTCGCTCGAGGGCATGTACGAAGGCGCCGCTCGGGTCGTCTTCTCGGGCGTGAGTGGACGCAACGGCTTCGTGGGCAGCTCGCCGATCCGCGACGTGTCGACGCGCATCACGGCCGAGGTGTTCCCGGCCTCGGGTGGGCGCGCCGTGCTCGTGCTCCGCGACCCGCTCCGCCTGATCCACCCCGAGGGGGAGTGGGTCGGTGAGATCATCCTGGACGAGAACCCGCGCGTGGAGATGCCGGCGTTCGAACAGATCGCCCCGCTGCAAATGGCCGGGTCCACAATCCACGTCGTGACCGTGGCCGGAGACGGCGCGCTCGCGGGCGACCCGTCCGAGGACGGCTGGTCGGGCTCGCTCCAGTTCAAGCTCGACCTCGAGTTCTCGGGCGCCTCGAGCTCGACCCTCGCGCCGAGGCAGATCTGGCAGATCGGGATCGGCCGCGTCGCGGACCCGTCGGGGGCGTCCGCTCCTGCGGTGGACGAAGCCGCCGCGCTGACCTTCGACCCCGACGTCGCCGCGCAGACCCCTTTCGCCCACGAGCAGGCCTTCCTCGACGTCGTGGCGCCCACCAGCACGGGCCGGTCGGTCACCCTCGAAGGAGAGACGTCGACCAGCGTCAGGATCAACCACTCCGGCCACTCATTGAACAGCAACCAGTCGATCACCCTCACGGGGGCGACCGGGCCGGACGCCGGCCTCTGGAACCGCTCCCACGCGGTCACTCGAATCAACGACTCGCTCAGCTACCAAATCATGACCCCGGTGTTCCCGCTGGTCCTCCCCACGGGCAACCTGACGGCATCGATCAACCAGGTCCAGGCGGAGTTCGACAGGCAGTACCTGAGCGATCCGGCCGAGCGGGCCGCGATCAGTGAGCTGCTGCCCGCCTCGATGAGCGTGACGCATTGCGCCGACTCGAGCTCGATCGAGGGCGCCGGTATCATGACGTACCCCACCCTCGGGCTCGTGGGCGTCAAGGCGCTGACGGGCTTCGACGCGTTCACGGACGGGGTCGATGTCATCGAGCAGCACCCACGGGGTCCAATACAGCCCTGCCGATCGGACGAGTGGACACCGGATTGCGGTCCTCGAGGACCCTTCCCACCCTCGTTCATGAGCTTCCGCGCTCGGACGGCGATCTCCGACGAGGAGCTCCAGCGATCGATCCTGAGCTCGTTGGTGGAGGCGACCACGTTCACGACGACAGGAGGCAACGACACCTACATCGGAGGCGATGGCTCGACGTACATCGCGTCGGCGTCGTTCGGGGGATCGTCCATGGACGACTTCCGGTTCCCGCTGAATGCGGGGGGTGCGCTCGAGCAGGCGGTCCCGTGCGCGGTCGACATGACATCGATCGTTGCGCCGGCACCGGTGACCTCGCCGACAGTCAACCCCTTCGATCCCAGCACACTCGGACCTTCAGTGCGCGCGGTCTTCGACCCTGCCATCGTCGACGACACATTCGATGGCTGCGCCACGATCGAGGAGTCCTACGACTGCATCGTGGTCGACATCGAGGACCTCGTCGATCCCGCAGAGCGTGAGGCCACGTTCATCCTGGGCTACTACGCGAACTACACCATCGGAAACAGGACCGGGGCCGGCTTCCCGAGGTTCGAGATCGAAGGGGCGACGTTCACGAAGGTGTGCGTCTTCCCGAGGCGGTCCACCACGTGTGTCGCTGGCGCCCTCTGCGACGACGAGACGGACACCGAAGGGTTCGACCCCTCGTCGCTGGCCGCGACGATCGAGGACGGGGGCACCGGACCAGGAGAGTACAGCGGCGCCGGCGAGCTGAAGTGTGAGGATGGAGGCGCGGGGCTCGAGATGCCGATGGACGTCGGCAGCCCCACCTCCGACGTGCTCACCACGGCGTGTATGGAGGACATCGAGGCGCTCTTCGCCCTCACTGGACCGTCCATACCGGTGGGGACTGTGGCCGATCGCCTCGAGGCGATCGGTTGGAGAACGGCCAGCACCAACGGGTGCCTGGAGCCGAGCCGCTTCCTCACGATGTTGGGACTCAGCGGGGACACGGCGCGCCAGCTCGGCGCGTTCTCGCCAGACCGCCCCTACGACACCAACGACGCCATATTCTTGAGGCTGCTCCAGCGCTACCTCCAGGCCCACGACTTCATCGCCGCGCAGTCGGGCAACGGCGGAGACATCGCCGAGTCCTTCGCCAGCGGGGACGCCATCGCCGACCTCGAGACGGCGCTCGAGGGCTCACTGCGCGCCTGGGACCTTCTTCTCCACCCTCGCATCGGCTCGGCGCTGGCGGGCGTCTCGCGCTCGGCGCTCGAGGACCCCGACTACCGACTCCGCCTGCTCGACGCGCCCCCCACTCCGGCGCTCCATCACACCCACGGCGACGGCGCCCTCGTGAGCATCATGTCGCTGCTGGCGACCCAGATGGAGCTGATCAAGAAGATCGCCGAGCTGCACGCTCGGGCGAACGGAAGGACCGTGCCCGACAGCGTCGTCGCGGCGCTCAGACGCGTGGGCATCATCGAGGCCTACGTCGGGAGGCTCGGCACCCGCGGCGGCGCCCAGCTCGGGGCCAACGCTCCCCGCTGGTTCGCCACCTTCCAGTCGGCGCAGAGCCGCTTCGAGTCGTCACGCGCGACCGCGCTGCTCGCGCTCGACGCCGCGGTGAGCGGCCGAAACCCGCTGGGGATCGACGACGCCGACCTCCCCCTCTACTTCTCACAGGTCGCCACCGACGCCGGCAGCCGCTACACCGCCGTCTCCGACTACATCCTCGGTGACCCCTCGCTCGGCCAGCGAGGCATCGCGACCAACGCCGTCGAGGACGCCCTCGAGGCGTTCGAGGACGCGCAGGCGGCCTACCTGAACGAGAAGGCGCGCCAGGTCAACGTCATCAACGACGACGCAGACTGGGAGCTCCGGGTCACGACCGCCAAGATCGAGCTCGGCGCGTCCATCCAGGACCTCTGCGGGGAGAGCATCTACCCGCTGCTGGGCGCCGAGGAGGTCGCCGACGCGTACCTCGAGGACCCCGCGAAGTTCTTCATCGAGGTCGATCCCGTGACGGGCGAGGAGACGCGCTACAAGAAACCAGGCGCCGTCGACTTCTCGAAGTGTTGGTTCCGAGACCTCCCCGAGTGCAAGGCCGATGAGGACGTCGAGGCCCGTATCGCCGCCGCCGACGCATACGACGAGCTCGTCGCCCAGGACCTCGAGGACGCCATCGAGGCCAACGCCCTCAACGACGTCTGCGTGGCCGCGCTCTCCGCGGCCGACGTCGAGCTGCCGCGCTGCGACGACGACCTGCGCTTCCCGGAGCTGGAGACCTCGGAGTACAGATGGGGATTCAGCCTCGTCCAGGAACAAGCCCTCGGTGGCTGCGTCTTCACCCGCGGCACGAACTGGAACGACGACTATTGTTTCGCGCCCGTGGCGAACCCGACGACCCGGCCCTCAGCGGCCTCTCCCGCGCTGAAGCGGCTCGAAGAGCAGCTCCTGGCGGGACCCATGCCGATCGACCTCGTCCGCCAGACCTTCCTGAAGCGCTACACGGACGGCGCGGTACGTCTCGAAGATCGGTTCTTCACCGGATGTAGCACCATCGAGGACGCGACGGCGCAGAAGGCGACGAACATCGTGCCGTGGGGAACCGGCCCGAACCTCTGCTCGAACGTCCCAGCCCCCCAATGCCCCGAGCTCGTCGAGAACGGCGTGACGGTTCGACCCGCCGGCCCGTGCCCGGGCATCGGCATCATCCCGGACGTGATCTACGAGCCGGGTCGCCGCGAGTGCGACGAGGCGTGTGACGGCGACACCGACTGCCACTCCAAGCCCGAGTGCATCGTCGAAGACGACGCGTGCCTCTCGAGCCTCACGGATGAGGAGAGGACCGCCTGCGACCCCCTGGGCGGGTGCGTTCTCCCCGATGCCTGCGTCCTCAACCCGGAGCTCCCCGACCTGCGCATCGAGTGCACGGTCGACTTCGCCACGGGGTCCGAGACGTTCATCGAATACGTCACCAACGCCGACCTCGCGATCAACGTCGCGGTGGACCCCGCGAAGCGGGCGGCGGTGAAGGCCCAATGCAAAGATCGCCACCCGAGGCGCTTCGTGGGCTACATCCCACCCCCCCGAGACTTCGAGGTCACGAAGTCGGTGTGCTACCGCGGCGCGCTCGGTTCACAGGCCGTCTCGCTGCGTGAGCTGGTCGCTCAGATCGAGTCCGCGAACTCCGAGCTCGAGGCGATCCAGAACGAGCACCGCATCTCGATGGAGAGCTGCTTCCTGCTCGCGGAGGGCAACGCCGACCTCAACCTGGCGCAAGACAAGTTCGCCACTCAGCGCTCCAAGTACACCGGCGCGAAGCTGGCCATGGACCTGGCCGCGGCCGAGGCCAGGAACGCACAGGATTGTATCTCGGCGTTCAACGGCGCCGACCTCCCGGAGGCGCCCAGCCCGACGGGGATCATCAACACGATCAAGGACTCGGGCGGGGCCGCGGCGGAGTGCGCCGCGGGCACCATCGCGGGCACGCTCGAGAAGGTCTCCATCGGGCTCGAGTTCGCCATGGGCGAGCTCGACACCGCGCACGAAGGGACGATGCTGGCGATCGAGACGGCCACGGACGAGAGCAGGTGCTTCAAGGAGGCCGAGCTCACGCTGGTGAGCCCTGTC
>CAJXPN010000277.1 GCA_913058025.1 uncultured Myxococcales bacterium
CCCCGAGCGCCTCGAACAGTCCGACTCACACGAGCCGTAGACGCCCGAGTTCACGCCGTCGTCGCAGCCCTCGGGGCCGTTGACGCTCGAGTCGCCGCAGAAGCCCGAGCGCGCCGAGCAGTCCGACTCGCACGAGCCGTAGGCGCCCGAGTTCGTCCCGTCGTCGCAGCCCTCGGGGCCGTCGACGGCCCCGTCACCACAGAAGCCCGAGCTGTCCGAGCAGTCCGACTCGCACGAGCCGTACGAGCCATCGTTGACGCCGTCGTCGCAGCCCTCCGGGCCGTTGACGGCCCCGTCACCGCAGAAGTCCATGCGGCTCGAACAGTTCGCCGCGCACGAGCCATACGCCCCCGTGTTGCGCCCGTCGTCGCAGACCTCGGCGCCGTTGAGCTCGTCGTCGCCGCAGAACCCCTGGCAGGCGGAGAGGTCGAGGCGGCACGTCGGAGAGCACGCGATGGCGCCCGAGTAGAACCCCTGGGTCATGCAGGTCTCTCCGCGACGGTCGAAGCCCTCGCACTCCTCGGAGGGAGAGAGCTCGTCGTCTCCGCACCCGCTCGGGAGCCCCTCGCACGCCGAGTCGTCGATCTCGCATCCGCCCGAGCAGGACAACTCACCGCCCTCGTACCCCAGGCTCGCGCACGTCTCGCCGCCGTAGTCGGCGCCGTCGCATGACTCGGCCGCCTCGCGCAAGCCGTCGCCGCACAAGACCCCGATCGGCCCCGCGTCAGCGTCCGGATCGCCGATGTCCGGGTCGGCGCCCGCGTCTCCGATGATGACGACGCCACCGCCGCCGCCGCCGCTTCCAGAGGGGAGGCAGGCGACGTTGAGGCTCAACAAGAGGGCAAAAATACACTTCGTTTTCATACTCATACCGTAATAGCGGCGAAAATAGTGGGCGCCAAAACCGGATCGCCCGAGGATCGAACCTTCGATTGTGACCGACAGGTCAGCAATAGACAACCTTGGGCCGAGAGGGGGGCACTTCGAGGACGAACGCATCCGCCCGAACCGTCGCGCGGGTCCCCAGGATGATGAGGAGCGGGGAGCCTCGGCGGCGCCTCCACCGTCACCGCATGTAGGTCGCGCGCCCACACGGGGCGCGGGCTACCGGGAGGTTGGCGTTGTTGTTCGTCGCGGCACCGTGCTACACCCGAACGCACGGGGAGGTCGCGATCAGCAGTGCTGAAGCGGCGCCCAGAACAACTAAGACGAGTCACGAAGACCGCCCCCTCACACGAGACACGGTGAGGGGACCACAGCATGGATGTGGAGTCATGGAAAAGTTCATAATCGAAGGTGGGACACCTCTGTCGGGGCGCGTGCGCCCTGGCGGCAGCAAGAACGAGGCGCTCCCGGTGCTGGCGGCGACGCTGCTCACGGACCAGCCCGTCACGCTGCGCAACGTCCCGAGGATCCGGGACGTCGAGGTGATGTGCGAGGTCCTCGCGGACCTCGGCGCGGACATCGAGTGGCTCGAGGACAACGTCCTGAGGGTGCACGCCAAGAACATCACGAAGACCGACCTGGACGCCGAGCTGTGCCGCAAGGTGCGCGCGTCGATCCTGTTCGCCGGCTCGATGCTCGCCCGTATGGGTCGCTGCATCCTCCCGCCTCCAGGCGGCGACGTCATCGGCCGCCGCCGGCTCGACTCGCACTTCCTGGCGCTCCGCGCGCTCGGCGCCAAGATCGACACCTCGGGCCGCCACTTCGAGTTCGTCGGCGAGCCGCTCGTGGGCGGAGAGATCTTCATGGACGAGGCCTCGGTCACCGCGACCGAGAACGCGATCATGGCCGCCGCTGGCGCCAAGGGCACCACGACGATCATGAACGCCGCGTGCGAGCCCCACGTCCAGGGATTGTGCCGCATGGTCCAGAAGATGGGCGCTCGCGTCGAAGGCATCGGCACGAACATCCTCAAGATCGAGGGCGCGCGTGGCCTCTGGGGCTGCGAGCACACGATCGGACCCGACTACCTCGAGGTCGGCTCGTTCGCCGGCCTCGCCGCGGTCACCGGCGGCGAGCTCACGATCGAGGGCATCGTGCCCAGTGAGCTGCGCATGATCCGCATGACCTTCGATCGCCTCGGCGTGAAGACCGACATCGTCAACGACGACGAGCTCTTCATCCCCGGCGGTCAGGAGCTCAAGATCCGCAAGGACATGAACAACGCGATCCCCAAGGTCGACGACGCCCCGTGGCCCGCGTTCCCCACCGACCTGATGTCGATCGCGATCACGGTCGCCACGCAGAGCCAGGGCACCGTGCTCTTCTTCGAGAAGATGTTCGAGGGCCGCATGTTCTTCGTGGACTCGCTCATCGCGATGGGCGCCCAGATCGTGTTCTGCGACCCCCACCGCGTCGTCGTCTCGGGGCCCTCGCCGCTGTTCGGCGCCACGCTCGAGTCGCCCGACGTACGTGCCGGCATGGCGCTGCTCATCGCCGCGCTGTGCGCCGAAGGGTCCTCCACGATCTACAACATCCGCCAGATCGACCGCGGCTACGAGCGCGTCGACGAGAAGCTGCGCGCCCTGGGCGCCAAGATCCAGCGCCTGCCGGTCGAGTGACCGCCACGTAGGGCGCTCCGCGGCACGCGGGACCTCCAAAACGACCCCGCGTTCGGCCGCATGTATGGCCACGAGCGCGGGGTCGTTTGCGTCGGTTGCCCTCCCTGGATACCGTCCCGCATCAACGATCCAATGAAGAATTCGAGGAGGGACTGATGAGTGTGATGTCGAGGAGCGCGGGCGCCGCGCTGGTGATGTGCGCGACGCTGTTGGCGGCGGACGCGGCGGCGTTCTGCGGGACGTTCGTGTCGGGTGCGGGCGAGGAGATGTTCAACTCGGCCACGCAGGTCGTGTTGATGAGGTCTGGAGAGCGCACGGTGCTCTCGATGGAGAACGACTACCAGGGGGCCGTCCAGGACTTCGCCATGGTCGTCCCCGTGCCCGTCGTCCTCATGCAAGACGACGTCAAGACGCTCGACCCATTGGTCTTCCGAAAGGTCGACGTCCTCGGCTCCCCCAGGCTCGTCGAGTACGCCGAGAAGGACCCTTGCCAGGACCGCTACGACATCACCTACGACGTCATTGGCGGCTGCCCCTGGGATGGCTACTACGACAACGTCAACAACACGAACGGCGGCTTCGCCGACGCGGGCGCCAACGCGACCAACAACTGGGGCGAACCTCCGCCTCCCACGGTGGAGGCAGAGTTCGCGGTGGGAGAGTACGAGGTGGTGATCCTGAGCGCGGAGGACGCCACGGGTCTGACGACGTGGCTCGACGCGAACGGGTACACGCTGGGCTCAGGCGCGACGGAGGTGCTCGACAGCTACATCCAGCAGGGGATGTACTTCTTCGTGGCCAAGGTCGACTCGACCAAGGTCACCTTCGACGCCGACGGCCGCGCCCTGCTCTCTCCCCTTCGCTTCAGCTACACCTCGCCCGACTTCTCGCTCCCAATCCGCCTGGGGCTGCTGAACTCGGCCGGTGAGCAGGACCTCATCGTGAACATCCTCTCCACAGAGGGTCGCTACGAGGTCTCCAACTACCCCAACGCCTACATCCCCACCAACAAGCTCGTCGCGCAGGACACCAGGGACGCGTTCCCGGAGTTCTACGAGAAGCTCTTCTCGCAGACCGTCGCCCAGAACCCCGGCGCCGTCGTCACCGAATACGCGTGGAGTTGGGGCGGGTTCCAGACGGGCAGCAAGTGCGACCCATGCCCCCCGCCCCCAGAGAACGCCGCAGGCAACCTCGACGAGCTCGACCTCGCCGCGCTGGGCAACGACATCGTGGCCGATGAGCTCGACCCCAACGAGCCGTGGTTCGGCTGGACCCTGACGCGCCTGCACGCGCGCTACGGCAAGACCGGCGTCGACGCCGACCTCGCGTTCACCCTCGAGGGGAAGCTCGTCGGCGGAACAGGGACCTCGGGTCGAGCTCAGATCGAGACCTCCTCCGAGGACTACTTCTTTGGCTCCCAGGGCAACAGGTTCCAGGGCCGTTACATCATGCACAACGTCTGGCCCGAAGAGGTCACCTGTGAGAACCCCGTCCGCGGCCGCTGGGTCGGCACCGGTGAGATCGGCGCCGCGCCGGGGCCGACCACCCGAGGGGAGCTCGCGGACGTCCCTGGGATGAGCGTCGAGGACTTCTACGTCGACGCCGAGAACATCCCCGCGACGGGGAGGCCCAAGGTGATCAACGAGACCATCGACCTGGGCCCCTGCGACGGGCCGGTCAACCCGCTCACGGGCTGCGCGGCCTCGGGCTCCGGCGCGCCGATCAGCGTCGCGCTGGTGTTCGGGCTGAGCGGGCTCGCCATGCTGGGCATGCGCATCAGGCGCCGTGAAGACGACACCTGATGCACGCATCCACCCATGGGTTGATGTATCTGGGGGGTGACCGACGCGAGGCGGAGACGCGCGACCCGTCCAAAGGGCGCACCCCCGCTCGGTCGGCGGGAGACGTCGTCTGTGCGCACGGATTGGTGCATCGTGGCACACGCGACGGTCGCGAGCGGGAGCCAGGGTAAGCGCCAACACGCTCGTTCAGTCTAGATCCGACGCGTCAACCCGTCAATCCGTCAAAAGATTGACGGATTGGCGTGACACGATGTCATAAGACTCCACGCCGAGGACACACGCTCGCGGCGCGGGGGACGCGCAGACTCACTCGGAGAGCGGGAGGGACTCGACCCAATCGGCTCGTTGAGGGAGCGTCATGGCGCCCTCCGGCTGAGGGGCGACGGGGACGCCGAAGACGCCAGGGAGGCGAGTGAGGAGGCGCGCGAGGAAGAGCTCGGGCGTGGCCTGCGGGGCGATGTCGTCCGAGACGAGGTCCACGAGCCGCGTGATGGGCGCGTCAGGCATGCCGCAGGGGACGATGAGCGAGAACCCGAGCAGGTCGAGGTTCAGGTTGATGGCGACGCCGTGGGTAGAGACCCCACCGGAGACGCGCATCCCGACGGAGGCGACCTTGCGGCCATCCTCGGTCCAGACGCCGGGGTGGTCGGTGTCGTAGGAGGCGGCCACGCCGAACGTGGCGAGCGTGTCGCACACGGCGGCGGCCAGGTCACGGATGACGTCGACGACGCCCAGGCGCAGGCGGCCCAGGTGAAGGATCGGGTAGATGACGAGTTGGCCGGGGCCGTGGAAGGTGGCCTCGCCGCCGCGGTCGACCTTGAAGAGGTCGACGCCGTGGGCGCTCAGGAGCGCGGGCGCGAGCAGGTGCTCGGAGCGCCCGCGCTTACCTAGCGTGACGACGGGGTCGTGCTCGAGGGTGAGGAGGAAGCCGAGCTCGGTGGAGTCGGAGTGCTGAAGCCGCGCGCGGAGCGCGTGCTGAAGCGCGAGCGCCTGCCCGTAAGGCAGGCGCCCGAGCGTGTACAGCGGCAGCACACCGACCCCTGAGCTCACTTCGCGCCCTTGAGCTGGTCGAGGTACTCCGTGTCGATGAGGAGCACGGGGGTGTGGAAGCGGCGCACGCCGATGCCCTGATCGACGAGCAGCTCCACGAAGGAGGAGCGGTCGATGAGGGTGACGGACGCGAGCTTCTCCTCGCGGGACTCGGTGATGGCGTCCTTGGCGATGTCGCCGAGGTGGATGATGACGCCCTCGGCGGCCGAGTAGTGGTGGAGGGTCCCGCGCAGGTCGGTGACGGCGCCGGCGTCGAGCTCGACGCTGGAGTCGCCCACGAGCTGGATGCAGACGCGGACGTCGGCGAGGCCTTGGCGCCAGTCTGCCGAGAAGAACACGTCGTTGTCGGAGCCGCGCTTGGAGACCTTGACGTCGCGGTAGCCCAAGCCCTCGAGGAGGGTGAGGGCGACGTGCTCGAGGGCGTCGGGGTTGACGTCGAGCATGGCCTTTCCGAGCTGAGCGATGGCGGCCTGACGCATCTCCTCGGAGGCGCTCAGGATGTCACGCTCGAGGCGGACCATGTCCGCGGACATACCCCAGTCGGAGAGGCCCCAGCGGCCACGCGACATGTTCACGAACAGCTTGCGGTGTCCGCGCTGCTTGCGGCGCTGGTTGTCGTTGACCATGGCGGCCTGGATCGTCATGGCGGGGTCGTGCGTGTGGAAGCGCACGAGCTTGCGCTCGAAGATCGCGTCGGCGAGGTCCTTGATGTCCATGGCGGCGCCGCCGTCGCTGAGGACGGTGTAGGCAGCCTGGGCGAAGACGTCGAGCTTGACGGGGCCCTGGTCGAGGTGCTTCGTGCGGCTGCTGTTGCTGCGGCTGCTGCGGCTGCTGTTGCGGCTGCTGTTGTCGCTGCTGTTGCTGTTGCTGTTGCTGTTGCTGCTGTTGCTGCTGCTGTTGCTGCTGCTGTTGCTGCTTTCGTTGTTGGCGCCGCCACGACGACCGCGACCGC
>CAJXPN010000278.1 GCA_913058025.1 uncultured Myxococcales bacterium
ACACAGAGTAGATCGTCGGCAGCGTCAGATGTGTATAAGAGACAGCGCTGCGCATCAAGAACCACGGACCCACCCAGGACGGCGACGTCCGGCTCGAGTGGGTCGTCGCGCTGTCGATCAAACGCGGCGACCAGCTCATCGCGGCCGACGAGATCTCCGAGGACGCGACGATCCGCGTCGAGGTCGCGGGCGCGGGCGGGCTCGACATCGTCGGCTGGGCGTTCGACGCGCCCGACGCGCCCGTTCAGGCCGTGAGCCGCGCGCGCTACCTGGAGATCCCGGCCGATACGCTGCTCGAGGGCGCCGCCGAGCAGGCCATCAGCCTGGAGCTGCGCGCGCGGAACGCTCGCCGCGTCGAGGCGCTCCACGAGCGCCTCTTCTGGCGCCTCGCGCCTGGCCCCGACAACGAGCCCGCGCTCCACGCCGAGACGCGCGCCAGGCTCGACGAGGGCATCGACTCCGAGACCTACACCGCCCCCCGCTACCTCATGTACGGCGCGCTAGTGGGCATCAGCCTGTGCTTCGCCGTCGCCTTCATCCCCGCCGACATCATCTGGTGGTTCAGCGGCGCCGAGCTCTGGATCTCGCTCGTCGTGATGCTCGTGACGCTCGGGCTCGTGGGCGTGTGGCACACGTTCTGGCGCTTCGTCGCCGGACCGGTCGAGGCCAGGCTCAAGAAACGACACCCTATCGCGCGCATCTCCGAGGCGCTCGACCCCCGCGACACCCCCGAGCGCTCGTCGGCGCGCCGACACATCGCCACCTTCGGCGTGTTCACCGGCACGCGCATCGCGCTGACCGCGTCGCTCTACGGCCTGCTCGTCTCGGCGCTCTCCGCGCTCGTCGCCGCCGTCGGCACGCACCTCATCGCGCTCAGCCTGCTCGAGTACACCGAGCACTCCGTCCAGATGTGCATGTCGAACTTCATCGTCGCCCACGTCGGCTCTCCGCGCGTCAACGACTCCTACGCGCGCTCGCTCATGGACATGCGCCGCGCCGTCGCCACGCTCCCAGCCGCCGAGGCCGCCTCGAACGCCATCGTCACCGCGTGCGCGCCGTCCGCCGGGAACGACCTCAAGCTGCGCGCCTGCATCACCAAGCAGAGCCTCTCCGACCTCTCCGACGCCACCGTCGACCTGCGCGAGTCCACCCGCGGCAACCCCGCCGACATCCTCACCCTCGTCGGGGTGCTCGACTCGGACGAGGTCGAGAGCGTCTCCAAGCGCCTCTCCACCGTCCAGGAGCTCTACTCCTGCTCCGTACAGCTCAGCTACGACGCGCGCGTCACGCCAAAGGGCTCGACGCTCAAGAACGTCCCGTCCAAGAAGACCGCGGCGCCCACGACCCGCGGCCCGAGCCTCATCGGCCGCGACGCCCCGGACACCGTCAGCGTCTCCTCGATCGACCTCCCTCAGAACGTGTCCCGCAAGGTCTCCGACTGCTCCATCCTCACAACGATCGACTGGAAGGTCGGCCTGAAGCCGGACGCGAAACAAACCGAGGCGTTCTCCTCTATCAAGTCCGCCCTCGACAGAGAGGGCGCGCTCCTTCTCAACCCCGGCGAGCTCCAGAAGCACGCGCGCGCGCACTGCGACCCGGACCTCCGCGGCGTCCGCCAGCGCGAGGCCGACGCCGTCGCCGCGGGCGCCGCCGGCGACGACTCGACCCCCGGGCCGAGCTGGTGGACCACCGCGCTGCGCGCGCTCGCGCTGTTCCCCTTCCTCATGCTCATCATCATCCCCGTCTTCGTCACGCGCGGCGTCCGACGCCGCCTCGACGCCCTCTCCGACACGCTCGGCCTCGAGGAGTGGGCCGACCGCGTCGCGCGCTCCGATGGCAGGGGCGACTCCTGATCTCGCCCTCCCCATACGACGCGCTCTCAGCGCTCGACACGGGACACGGTGACTGGCTCGATCCACGCGACGGCGGCGCCCTCCGCGCGCTGCTGCGCGCGCGCTACGGCGAGACCTACGCGCACCGGCGCCTGTACACCCCAGGGGTGCTCGAGGGCGCCTGGAGCGCGCGCGCTCTCCTCTCACTCGGCCAGCGGCGCGGCGACACGCTCGACGCCCACACGGGCTTCTGGTTCATGGGCGACGGCCTTGTCGAGTCTGGCCTGACCGTCACGCGCCCGGGCCTCCCGAGCACTCCGCCGGTCGACCTCGACGCGCTCTGGTCTCGCGTCCTCGGCGCGCTCTCGAGCGCGGGCGTCCTCGCGCTCACGCAACGCACCACGACGCTGCACCCCATCGCGCAACACCTCGCGCTCACGCACATGCGCGCGCTGCCGACCGGCCTGAGGCCAAACTACACGCGCGGCGAACGCATCACAGGCCTCGACAGCGCTCCCGGGGTCATGCACGCGCTCTCCATGATCACCACGCTGAACGCGCCTGCCGGCGCCGTCATCGTCCCGGACGACGCCTGGGGTGGCTGGCTCGCTGACCTCGCCGACCCGCTCGGGCTCGAGGTCTCACGCTCGCCCGCCACCCCCTCGGACCACGCGCTCTCGCTCACGCCGCTCGCGGACGACCCGAGCTTCGGCGCGCGTCGGGCGCGCGTCGCCCTGGATGGTGACGCGCGACGCATCACGCTCACGCCCGCGCATCCTCCGAGGCGCGTCGAGCTGCGACACGTCCCCGCGCGCGACGTGTCGCTCGTCGCCACCGCGCACGCCGCGCTGCTCGAGCGACGCTTCCTGCCAGTGGGCTGGCGCCTCGGCGCGGAGCCTGAGATCATCTACCAGCTCGTCCTCGCACCCGAAGAGACCTCGGCGTCGATGGCGAACGCGTCCCTGGCAAACGGCTCCATCCGGGCCCTCTGGAACACGTGGAGGACGCTGTGCGCGCATACATCGTAGACGACCTGCTCGCGCGCCTCGACGGCGAGGTCGCGCCGATATGGGTGAGCATCGGGTTGCGGGTCGAGGAGCCGGGCGCGCGCGACTCGTGGGTCCGCGCGATGCGCGCGCTCGTGGACACCACGCCCAGGCTTCGGATCCGCTGGGACGAGGACCAATGGCGCGACGCGCCGCGCTCCGAGGCCGACGTCGAGGCGGCCGTCGTCGTCGACGACCCCGCCACATCGCTCGCCCAGGCCGTCGCTCACTGCGCCGGACGCCCCTCACGGCTGGACACCCAGGTACCACTGCGCGTGACACACACGCCGCTGCCCGACGGGACCTGGGCCATCACGCTCCAGCTCCACCACGCCATCGGCGACGCGCGCTCCCTCGGCCGCGTCACACGCAGGCTCTGGGCGGCGCTCACGGGCGCCGCGCTCGAGCCCGATCACACCGCCGTGCAGCCGCTGTCGGACGCGCGCATCCTCGCGACGCTCGCGACGCGGCCGCTCAAGGCGCTCGGGCGGCTCGATCCCGCGAGGTTCCTCCTGGCGCGGCGCGCCGTGCCGATGCGTCGTGACGCCGACGACGTCGGCGCTCCCACGCTGCGCGCCATGACATTCGAGGCGCTCGCCGACCCCGTCGACGTCTTCCATGGCGCGTTCCTCGCCACCGCCGCGTCCTTCATCGACGCGTCCGACGGCATCCTCCGCTTGCGCGTTCCGTTCGACCTGAGCGCGCCGCTCGGGCTCCACGGTGCGTTCTGCAATACATGCATCGCGCTCCCGCTCGAGTTCGACCTCCGCTCGGTCCGGCAGACACACCCGCGCGCGCTCGCGTCGGTGTTTCGACGGCGCGTTCATGATGCCTGGTCCAGCGGCGCGCAGTGGGCCGCGATGCTCGAGGTCATGGTCGCCGCGCGCCTCGTCTCCACCGACGCGCTGCGCCACGGCGCGCGCCCGGGGCTCGTCTGCGAGCCGCGCACGAACACCGCCGTCGTGACCTACGTGGGCGACCTCACGCGCTACCTCGACGGCGCGCCGTTCGACATCCTCGACGCCTGCGGCCACACCCCGACCTGGGGCGCGAACGCGTGGACCATGCGTGGTCGCCTCGTCGTGAACGTCTCGGGCTTCGCCGGGCTCTGGACCGACGCCACGCACGACGCCTTCGCCGCCGAGCTCTCCGACACCATCGAGTCCCACGGGCTCGGCGTACGCCTCACGCACGAGCGAGCACTACATGCCTGACATCACCCAGTGGCCAGCGCTCTACCTCGCCTTCGCCGCGCTCCACATCGTCGGCGGGCAGCTCGCCTCATCGTGGATCTTCCGGCGACGCTTCGGCGGCAGCCCGCTCGTGATCTACGCCAGCGGAGGCGCCAAGACCCCGCACATGCGAACCACCCGAATGCTCACTGGGCCCGCCATGATCTGGGCCTGCTCGGTGATCGCGTTCGCGCTCTCGCCGAGCTTCCGCGCGTCCTGGGCGGGCGCGCCGCTGCTCGACATCCCGCCATGGATCGGCTGGGCGGTCGGGCTCGTCGGGCTGTTCGGCATGATGGGCGCGCAGGCGAGCATGGGGCGCTCGTTCCGTGTGGGCCAGGACGACGCGCGCGAGGACGCCGGCGATCCGGACCTCGTGACCACCGGGATCTACGCCTACTCTCGTAACCCCATATATTTGTTCTCTTTTCTGTACATCGCCGCGATCACGTCCTGGACACCCTGCGCCCTCGCGATCCTCCCCGCGCTGGCCACCGGGGCGCTCATGCACAGGCTCGTGCTGTGTGAGGAGGCCTACATGGTCGACCGACTCGGCGCAGAGTATGATGCGTACCGGTCACGCGTGAGGAGGTACCTTTGAGCTCGCCCGAAGCGAAGACGACGAGGGGCGCAGGGAGAGGCTCGTTCGGGCTCGAACGCGCCCAGCTCGAGGAGCTCCTGCGCGTGCGCCCAGCCCACGTGTTCGGGCGGATCGCGCTGTTCTTCGGACTGTGGGGCGCGCTCGGTTGGGCGGTCCTGTCGACATCGTCGCTGCCGCTCCGGCTTATCCTCTGGGCCGCGATGGGCTTCGTGGTCACCGGGCTCATCCAGCTCGCGCACGAGTCCTGGCACAAGAACCTGTTCAAGCGCCGCTGGGCCGACGAGGCATTCGGCGTGGGCGTCGGGCTCGCCGTGGGGCTCTCCCACCGCGCGATGAAGCACGACCACCTCCTGCACCACCGCCACAGCCGCACCGAACGCGACCCGGACGCCTACAACGCTGGCGCCGACTCGCTCGGACAGCGCGTGCTCTTCTACAGCTTCGTGCTCGCCGGGCTACCGCTCAGCACCCTCTACTTCAACGTCCTCTATCCCCTCCAGCACTTCGAGCGCGACGCGATCCCTGGGCACTTCGCGCGCGTCGCGCTCGGCGCCGCGCTCCACGCCACGGCATGGGCCGCGCTCTGGCAGCTCGGGTGGGTCTGGGAGGCGCTCTACGTCTGGATCATCCCCGTCGTCGCGGCCAGCCCGTTCAACGGCCTCAAGTCGATCGCGGACCACCACGGCAACGACTGGAAGGGCGACCGCTTCCACGTCGCCACGACCGTCCGCTCCAACGCCTTCATGACCTTCTGGTGGTGCGGCCTGAACCACCACCTCGACCACCACCTCTTCCCCCGCGTCCCCGGGTACAACCTCCCCAGGCTCCACGAGCACCTGCGTGAGGAGCTCGACGCCCGCGACGCGCCCGTCTACGACTCCTACGCGCGCACGATGTGGGACGCGCTCGTGGCGGGCCCGCTCGTCGTCGACGACGACATGAGCATCGTCTCGGTCCGCTCGAAGGTCCGAGACGACTGAGCGCCTCAGCGACCGCCGCCGAGCTCCGTGAGCGCCCGCAGCAGGATCGCCCGCTCCTCGTCCGTGTAGGACTCGCTCAAGTTCAACCCCTTCACGACCCCGTCGACGACACCCCTCGCCTCTCCGAGCAGCACCGCGCCCTGGTCCGTGAGCGTGGTGCGAGAGCGGCGCGCGTCGTTCGGATCTCGTGAGGTCTCTATGTACCCACGCTTCTCCAGCGGCTTGAGCGCTCGCGTGACACCCGACGGCGTCAGGCGCACCGCCTCGGCGATCTCGACCCGCGTGGCCGTCGCCTCGTGCATCGACTCGAGCGCGCTGAGCAGCTGGTACTCACTGAAGCTCAGGCCGCTGATGTTGGAGAGCGTGCGCGTAAGCCGCAGCTCCACTCGGGCGCTCGCGCGCAACAGCGCTTGAACGAAGGCGTGGTCGGCGTGGTTCTCGTCGGACATGTCGGACTCCTTTGAACACATTGGGGACAGCTAGATGAGAAATGCGTGATCGGTCACGTATCAATCAAGCACTGGTCACACAAATACGACGATGCCCTACTTTGTTCCACACACATGCGCCAATTTCACACGCGCCCAACGCCGCGGCCGTACGGTTGTCGATGGCGCGAGCCAGACACCTGACACATACTGCCCCCAACGAAACACCCACCCACGACC
>CAJXPN010000279.1 GCA_913058025.1 uncultured Myxococcales bacterium
CTACACAGAGTAGATCGTCGGCAGCGTCAGATGTGTATAAGAGACAGGCTTGAGGTACTGCTTGATGGAGTCGCGCAGGTCCTCGACGCGGGCGAGCGCGGAGTAGACGCGGGCGAGCTCGTACCAGTCCTGAGCGTTCGATCCAGGCATGACGACGATCTTGTTCATGAAGAACTGGGCGAGCTCGAAGTCGCGCCGCTGGCGCGCCCACTGTCCTGCCTGCTCCAGCGCCTCGCGCGTGGATCCCTGGCGGTCGACGTAGGTCTTGAGCACGCGCTCGACCTCCCCGCCGAGCGCCGAGCGCGCGTACTGGTTGGCCAGCGACTGCGTGAGCGCGAAGTTGGGCTCGGCCTCGACGATGGCGCGCTCGAGCAGCTCGACGGCCAGGTCCATCTTGCCCTGACGACGCGCCTCTTTCTCGACGTTGCCGAAGGCGTTGGCCAGGCGAGCGTTGGACGGATCGAGCTCCTTGAACTGGGTGATGTAGAGGTCGATGTAGCGCCGCGCGGCGTCGAGCTCGTCGAGCGAGAGGTGGATCTTGACGAGCTCGAGGATGTCCTGGGTGCGCTGAGGAGTAGCCGCGGGGCCGGTCTCCGCGAGGAGCATCTCATAGAACGTAATGGAGACGCCGCGCGCGCCGTCGCTCTGTGCCTTGAGCGCGGAGTCGCGTATACGGCGCTCGCGCTCGGGCCCCGTGGCGTCCTCGATGTAGAGCTTGAGCGCGGCGGTGGCGTCCTCGGCCCGACCCAGCTTGAGCATCAACTCGCCGCGCTCACGCGCGTAGCGCGGCGCGTCGGAGGGGTTCTCCTTCGCGAGCTCGACGTAGAGGTCGGCGGCCTCCTCGTGGCGGCCCTCGGCGGCCATCGACGCGGCGTAGGACTCGCGGGTGGTGGTGAACTTCTCGGGCTTGACGGCCTCGGTGATGTCGGCCGGGTTCGGTGACGCGGCGACGACCTCGGGCTTCTGCTCGGCGAAGACCTTGAGCTCCTGGCGCAGCGCGAGCGCCTCCTCGAAGTTCTTGAAGGTCATCGCAGTGGTGAGCGCGGTGCGCAGCGCGTAGAGGAAGTCCGAGTCACGCACGGCGAGCGGGTCGGCGGCGCGCGCGCGTCTCCAGGCGGAGACGGTCTCGATGGGCTGGCCCACCTCCCAGTAGATCTTGCCGAGGAGGCGACCTGCCTGCGCGTCGATCTCGCCCGACTCGAAGGCTGCCTTGGCGTAGGGCTCGGCCTTGCGCCAGCTCGGCGGGTCGCGCCTGGTGAGCGCCTTGGCCAGCAGGAGGTTCGCCCTGGGGTCATCGGGGTTCGCGCGCAGCTCGCGCTTGGCCAGCGTCTCCGCCTGGCGGATCTCACCAGACTCGAGCGCAGACTCTCCCTGCTCGTAGGTGGTGGCGCATCCGGAGACGCCCCACAGCACGCACACGAGCGCGACGACCACACGCGCCGACTGATTCCTGCGACTCCACGACATACCGTTCTCTCACTCTGAGTACATGCGATGATGCGCGCCGGTGCGCGCGCGACAGCATACGCGGCCCGCGCCCACCGCGTCGAGTCCGTCGCGTCGAGCCCACGACACCGAGCCCACACCGGGCCTGCCCCCTACGCCTCAACGCTCCGCGGGCCGGCCTGGATTCCTCCGAGGGGTCTCATCGTCGCCGAGATCGTGCCGGCGTCTGGCTCAAACACCCGAGATCCTTTGACACATCGCGCCCTGGTGTGTGAAGACGTTGTGTTTCGAGATGCGTGCTGCCGCGAGGTGCCGCGCCCGATTCACTGTTTCATATCGATGAGGTTCAGACGTGTCTGAGGAGCAGGAGAGGTCTTACCGCGGCCTCACGATCAACCGTGGAAAGCGTCACTGTAAGATCGTCAACGAGGCCAAGGAGGTCGTCTTTCGTACGACGAACCTTCGGGACGCCGAGCATTACCTCGATCTGGTCGAGGAGAATGATCGCCTCCTCAAGCTGCTCGAGGCTCGCGGTGTCGCGCCGCATCGCATCTATCTGCTCGCGACCGATGAGAACAAGCGCGGGCGAGTCAACCTGGAGGGCGTGCCCGCCTCGGAGGTCGTGATCGTGGCCAAGGCCGACGACGCCCTCGTGGTTCGTCACCTGAGCGACGGCCGCGAGGAGATCGTGGACAACGAGGAGCTCGAGCCCATCGAGGGAGGCAGCTACCTCCAGGGCCCCGAGGTCACGGAGGAGTCGGTGAACGTCGTGCTCCGTTACGATCGTGACAAGGAGACCGCGTCGATCGCCGCGCTGCGCACGACCGACAACATCGACGACCTCGTGTCGTCGTGGATGGGCGAGGCGCCGGGCTCCGAGTACGCGCTCGAGCTCGCTCAGACCGAGGGCGACGTGCTCGTCTACCGCGCCGAGGCATCGATCGAGGACTGACGCAGATCCCCGCTCGGCTCGGGCTGCTCGGCGCGCCCGACCCTGATCGGGTCACGCGCGCCGGGTCGCCGTGCGCGTCAAGGCAGCGCGGTCTCGAAGCCGGCCTGCTTCCAGGCGTGGAGGCCCCCGTCAAAGTCGGAGACTTTACGGTAGCCCATGCCCTCGAGGACCAGGGCGGCCTGGTTCGACTTCTCGGTCGTGTGGTCGTCTGCGTAGACGATGATGCGCTGGTTCTTGTTGAGCTGAAGTGACGCGACGTCCTTGAGCTTCTCCAGCGGGATGTTGATCGCGCCGGGGATGTGCTCCTCGTTGTAGTCCTCGGGCGAGAGGACATCCACGAGGACAAACTCGTTGTCGGACTCCATGCGGGCGTGCAGCTCCGTGCTAGACATGAGGCGAGCCATTCTACTCCTTTCCCTATCCTGGATCCGGTCCTTTGACGACGCCCTCGACGTGCCGCGGTGCGTCGTGCGACCGGATGTTGGTCTGATGAGCTCGTGCGGAGGCTCGGCCTCTGTACTTGTGTGGGCCGAGTTACCCCACCGCGGCAGGGCGGGGTCCGTTCGAGCGTGGGTGACTATAGTCACTTTCGATCGTTTGGCAACCCCGCCGTCGTGCCCTCTCGCTGGCGCGTGGCCTGTCACTTGCTTACGCACCCAAATCGCCACCGCGGACGGTCGGCGCGTGGGCCGAACGCTTGCGCCGTGACGCCTCGATTCGTAAGCTGGGGCGCGCGAGTTGCCATGCTCACGCACCACGCGTGAGCACACACCAATGATGCACGAGACACACAGATCGGCGCGCCATGTCGTCGCCGCGTTCGCCGTGCTCGCCTCGACGCCGGGAGCCGCGTCCGCGGCGACCTCGGACGAGATCGAGGCGAGGCGTGAGCTCATCGAGGGTGCCAACGCCGCCTTCACAAGGGGCGAGGATCCCGTCGCGCTGCGCCTCTACCTCGAGGCCTACCGCGCGCACCCGTCCCCCGAACTGCTCTATCGCATCGGCCAGATCCACGAGCGAAACGGCAACCTGCACCGCGCCGTCGAGGCGTACCGCGTCTACGTCTCCTCGATGCCTGGTTCGCCGTACGCGCCGCGTATCAACGCGCACATCGACTCCCTGAGCGCGCGCGAGGGCGCCGAGCAGGCCACGCTCACGGTCACCACCGACCCTCCAGGCGCCGCGATCTACATCGACGGCGTACGCGAGCCCAGGAACACGCCGGCCACGCTCTACATCGGGGTCGGCGAGCACCGCGTGGTCGTGAAGCACCCGAGCTACGGCGAACTCGAGGACGCGGTCACGACCCCGCCGGGCTCGGCCATCATCAAGGACTTCACCTACGGCGAGCCGTTCAAGGAGCCCGAGCCCGAGCCCGAGCCCGAGCCCGAGCCCGAGCCCGACCCCGACTTCTACGCGACGCCAGAGGAGGATGTCCCCGCCGAGGAGCCCTACCGACCGCTGACGGTCGTCGACATTTCGCCGCCGCTGCCCGTGAACGTGGGCGCGTGGGCGCTCGTGTCGGTGGGGACGATCGTGGCGGTCGCGTCAGGGATCATCCTGTCGTTCGACCCGGGCGAGCCGCTGCCGTTGATCGGTCTGGGGTTGGGAGTGGCCGGGGTCGCAGGCGGGGGCTACCTGCTCTTCTTCGCTGACTATGCGGACGCCTACCCGGACGTGTACGGGCGGGCGGGCCTGCCGCAGGCGCCGCCAACTGTTCGAGGCGTGAAGGTGCGCGTCGGGTTCTGAGTTCAGAACCCGATCACGTCCATGGCGTCCTTGGCCTTCTTCTTCTTCTTCTTCTTGGTGGGAGGCTTCGCGCCGCCACCCAGAGAGTCCAGGAGCAGGTCGGCGGCGTCGACGGTCTTCTCGGCGTTGCGCCGGATCGAGTCGGCGTCGCGCGCGATCGTCGTGGTCTTGTCGAACACGTCGTCGAGGCGGCGAGGCGTCTCGCCTCGTGTCGGCCTCTTCTTCTTCGACGAGCTCTTGACCTTCTTCGTGGGCGTCTTCGCCTCGGCGGGCTCCGGGGTCGCGGCGACCTCGACGTCGGGAGCCGCTGGAGGCGTGGCCTCCACGTCCTCATCGACGCTGGGCGGCTCGGCGTTTGAGGGGCCCACTGCGCCGCCCTCGACGTTGTCCGTCGGGGTGGCCTCATCGGGCGACGCGAGCGTCGAGTCTCCCTCCTCCTTCGTGTCACCCCCATTGGCGACGGCGTCCTGTTCGTCGCTCTGGTTGGCGATCGACAGGGCAAATGCGGAGGCGCCGGCGATGGCCAGCGCGACGACGACGCCCAGGGCGATGAGCGGCGCGACTCCGCGGCGCGTGCCACTCGTTGTCGTGCTCTCCAGCGTGGCGAGGCCTGGCTGAGGCAAGGTCGCCGCCGTGGGGAGGCGCGCGATGGGCGCTGGGCTCGGCCCGGGCGTGATGGAGTGCGCGGCGGTCGCGTCGAAGGCCGTGGCGGCCGTGGCGGCCGTGGCGGCCATGGCGCCGGAGAGCGAGGGGGCGAGGTCTCCTTCGATCGCGGCGAGCAGCGCCTCGAGCTCCTGGTTGAGCGAGGCGGCGGACTCGGCGCGCGCGTCGGGCTCCTTGGCGAGCAGGCGCATGATCAACGCCTCGACCTCGGCGGGCAGCGAGACGCCCTGCGCGCTCGGAGGGGCGGGCGTCTCGTGGAGGTGCGCCATGAGCACGGCCATGGCGTTCGAGCTGGGCGCCTTGAAGGGGGTCTTGCCGATCACCATCTCGTAGAGGATGCAGCCGAGCGCGTAGAGGTCGCTGCGGCCGTCGACCTCGTGCCCCGAGCACTGCTCGGGGCTCATGTACTCGGGGGTGCCGAAGACCTGGCCGGTCCTGGTGTACTGGGTGGCGCCGTCGGTGTTGACCTTGGCGATGCCGAAGTCGAGGACCTTGGCGAAGACGCCGCCGCCGGGGATGTCGAGCATGTAGATGTTGTCGGGCTTGAGGTCCCGGTGCACGATCGAGTGACCATGCGCCGCGGCGAGCGCGGAGGTCACCTGCGCGCCCACGCGGAGGATGTCCTTGAGCGGGATGGCGCCGCGGGACATGCGGTCGGCGAGCGCCTCGCCCTCGAGGAACTCCATGGCGAGGTAGAGGGTCGAGTCCTCGGCGTCCTGGCCGAAGTCGAGGATCGTCACGCAGTGTGGGTGGTTGATCATCGTCGCGACCTTGGCCTCTCGGAAGAAGCGGTCGACGAACTCGTCGTTGTCTGCGAGCTGGGGGCGCAGGGTCTTGATGGCGACCTTGCGGTTCACCGAGCGCTGGCGCGCGATGTAGACGGCGCCCATGCCGCCTTCGCCCAGCTTGGACTCGATGATCCAGCGCTGGTCGAGCGCTCGCCCGATCATGGGGTCCTCACCGACCTCACGGATGCTGCGCAGTTTCATGCCGTCGCGGGAGCAGAACTCCACGTCGTCGGCGTACTCGGTCTGGCAGGTGGGGCAGGTCTTCATGGGGGGCTCGGCGTGCGGTGGGCGCGAGGGTCGCGCGGATCAGTCGAGCCGCTTGACCTTGGTCGTGTCGTCGTCGTCGAGGAGGTCGATCGAGGGGGTCTTGATCCTGTCCTCGTCGGTCTTGGACGCGGGATCTCCGCTTTTGTTCTCGACCTTCTTCGTCGTGGTCTTCTTGCCGCCCTTCTTCGTCGTCTTGCTGCCCGTGGACTTCGTGCCCGACGACTTGCCGCCGTCGAGGTCCTTGGCGAGCGCGACGACGATGGTGCGGCGCGTGGCGCTCGGGTCGACCTCGACGGCCTTGGGCTCGTGGCCTTCGAGCTGGATGCGGTAGATCGAGGGGGTGGCGTCGTGCGCGACCTCGAGGGTCATCGGCGTGACGCCGACGTTCTTGCCGTCACGCAAGACGATGGCGCCCTTGGGGTCGGAGACGATCTTGAAGACCTGTCTCTTATACACATCTCCGAGCCCACGAGACAGGCAGAAATCTC
>CAJXPN010000280.1 GCA_913058025.1 uncultured Myxococcales bacterium
TGTGGTCGTGCGCCTCGACCGAAGGGAGAGACGCGCGAGCGATGCGTAGCCAAGAGAAAGCAGAGACGCGCGAGCGATGCGCAGCCAGAGAAAGAAGAGTGAGCGAGGCGTAGCCAGAGAAAGAGCTGTTCGAGTGATGCGCAGCCAGAGAGAGAGACACCTTGTCGCTCGGGCTGTATGGGTTATTGTTTGTTCGAAAGAGTTTTTGCGCCAGGACGCGAGTGGAAGAGCTGATCGGATGATGGAACAACTCGAGTCGAAACGGCTCATATTCGTGACGGGAAAGGGCGGCGTCGGAAAGTCGACGGTGACCGCGGCGATCGCGTCGGCGTTGGCCCGCCGTGGCAAGCGCGTGCTCGCCGTGGAGACCGACACGTACTCGGCGCTCGCGGACCTTCTCGACGTCAAGCTGTTGGAGGGCGCGCCGGCGATGGTCGAGCGCGGGCTCTGGGCGACGAACGTGCGCGCGGAGGACGCGCTGGTGCATACGATTCGCCAGTTCGTCCCCAGCGACCGCGTGTCGCGCGCGGTCATTCACAACCGGGTGGCGCGCGTGTTCTTCAAGGCCGCGCCGTCGGTCAACGAGTTCTCGATCCTCAACAAGGTGATGGCGCTGCGGGACGAGGGCGACAGCCCGTCGACGCGCTGGGACCACATCGTCGTGGACCTGCCCGCGTCGGGCCACGCGGTGACGTTCCTCGGGGTGCCTCGCACGCTCAATGGGATGATGCGCGTGGGCGGCTTCGCGAAGATGGCGGGAAAGATCGCCAGTGAGATCGAGGACCCGTCCAAGGTCGCCGTGGTGGCGGCGGCGCTCCCGGAGGAGATGCCGGTCAAGGAGACGATCGAGCTGGGGCAGCAGCTCGAGGAGACGGTGCGCCGCGGGCTCACGATGGTGCTGTTGAACATGATGCACGAGGCGCCGTTCGCGCCCGAGCGCGAGGCGCTCTTCGACAGGGTGCGCGCGGGGGCTGCGAGCGCCTCGACGCCCGGCATCGAGGTCGAGCGCGTGATGGAAGGGAGCGCGTTGGCGTGGGAGTGGTACGAGCGCGACCTGAAGTACGCAAAGGTGCTCAAGGACGCGGTGGATTGCCCCGTGCTGGAGCTGCCTATGTTCTATGAGGCAGACGGCGCGTCGGTGGTCGACCGCGTGTCCGCGTACCTGAACGGCGAGCGAGATCCTGGCGGAGAGCTGGCGTCTTGAGCGCCGAGGAGTCCGAGATGAAGACGCATGACCCGATCGCGCCGTTGCTCGAGGGCGCTCGCCTCGTCGTGTGCTGTGGCCCGGGCGGGGTCGGCAAGACGACCACCGCCGCGGCGCTGGGGTTGAGGGCCGCGCTCATGGGGCGCAAGGTGATCGTGCTCACGATCGACCCCGCGCGCCGGCTGGCCAACAGCCTGGGGCTCGAGGAGCTGTCGAACCAGCCGCAGCGTATCGACCTGGCGGAGAACCTCGAGACCGTGCCCGAGTCGGTGGGGGAGGGCGAGCTCTGGGCGATGATGCTCGACCAGAAGAAGACGCTCGACGACCTCGTCAAGAAGCACGCGCCGGACCCGGGCGCCTTCGAGCGCGCGCAGGCGAACAACATCTACAGGCTGCTGTCGTCGACGCTGCATGGGATGCAGGAGTACATGGCGCTGGACAAGCTCCACGACCTTTACACCGGCGGGTACTTCGACCTGGTGGTGCTGGACACGCCGCCGACCAAGAACGCGTTGGAGTTCCTGGAGACGCCGACGCGCGCGGCGACCTTCTTCGACGAGCGGATCATCAAGTGGTTCATCCCCAGCCGGAGGTCCAGGAGCCTGTTCGGGCGCGTGCTCGACCCGGGCTCGGTGGTCCAGAAGCTGCTCAAGACGATCTTCGGTGAGGCGTTCGTGAAGGACCTCTCGGAGTTCTTCGAGACGCTCGAGTTCTTGCAGCAGGCGTTGCAGTCGCGCGGCGAGATGATCGACTACATCCTGCGCGACGAGCAGACGCACTTCTTCGTGATCACGAGCGCGGACCCGCGCCGGATGAAGGAGGCTCTGTTCTTCCACGAGAAGCTCGGGGAGCTCTCCCAGAAGGCGGAGGCGTTCGTGATCAACAGGGTGATCCCGAACTTCGAGGCCGCGGACCTGGAGGTGGCCAACGAGGCGCGCCTGAAGGAGTTCGCGGGGGAGGACGCGCCGGACGAGGAACTCGCGGCGCTGTCCAGCGAGCTCTCGAAGGCGTATGAGGCGTTGTCGAGGCTGGCGCGTCGCGATCGCGACGCGCTCGAGGGTCTGGCGCGTAAGATCGGGCCGGAGCTGATGCAGCGCGTGCCGATGCTCGGGCAGGACGTGCACAGCATCGAGCAGCTGCTGAGCCTGTCTGGCTACCTGACGCCATCGCGTCCGGTCGAACTCTGAGATCGAGGAGAGGATGAATCAGAAGCAAGGATCGCGGCCGCTGGTGGCCGAGCACATCGAGGCGCTCAAGCCGTATGTGCCCGGGAAGCCGATCTCGGAGCTCAAGCGAGAGCTCGGGCTCGACGACATCATCAAGCTCGCGAGCAACGAGAACCCGCTCGGGCCGAGCCCGGCGGCGGTCGAGGCGATGCGCCGGGTCGCGGGAGAGGCGAACCTCTACCCCGACGCGGCGGCGTACGCGTTCCGATCGGCGGTCGCCAGGCGCGAGGGCGTGGACATCGAGCGCGTGGGCGTGGGGAACGGCTCGAACGAGCTGCTGACGCTGATCGTGCGGACGTTCTGCTCTCCTGGGGACACCGCGGTGTTGTGCGAGTACTCGTTCATCGCCTACCGGATCATCCTGCAGGCCGCGGGGCTGACGTGGACCGAGGCCCCGGTGGGGCCGCGCTACGAGGCGAGCGTCGACGCGATCCTGGAGTCGGTCACCGGCACGACGAGGGTGGTGTTCCTGGCGAACCCCAACAACCCTACTGGGACGTACCTGCCCTTCGAGGAGATCGCGCGCCTGGCGAGGGTGTTGCCCGAGGAGATCATCCTGGTGGTGGACGAGGCGTACGACGACTATGTCCGCGCCGAGGGACACCAGAGCGCGTTGGCGCTCGCGGACGAGCGCGAGCGGCTCGTCGTCACGCGCACGTTCAGCAAGGTCTACGGGCTCGGAGGCGCGCGCGCCGGCTACATGATCGCGCCGGCCGAGATGGTCGGTTACGTCAACCGGATCCGTGAGCCGTTCAACATGAACGCGCTCGTGCAGGCTGGCGCGGCGGCGGCGCTCTCGGACGAGGACTTCGTGAGGCGCTCGGTCGAGAACAACGAGGAGTCCAGGGCGCTGTTCGAGCGCGGGCTCGCCGAGATCGGCGCGACGCACGAGGGGATCACGTGGATCCCGAGCGAGACGAACTTCCTGTTGGTGGAGACCTCGAGGAGCGGCACGTCGCTCAACGAGGCGATGCTGCGAAGGGGAGTGATCGTGAGGCCTATGCGAGGCTACGGGTTGCCCGAGGCGCTCAGGATCTCGTTGGGGACTCCGGGTGAGATCAGGCGCTGCCTGGCCGCGCTCCAGGAGTCCATTGAGGAGTACGACGGAGGAGTGAGATGATCGTGGCGATCGATGGCCCCGCGGGCGCGGGCAAGTCGACGGTGGCGCAGCGCGTGGCGCGTGAGCTGGGTTTCCAGCTCATCGACACGGGCGCGATGTTCCGCGCGGTGGCGTGGAAGGCGCTCGATCTCGGCGTGGACGTGGGCGACGGCGAGGGTCTGGGCGAGGTCGCCCGCTCGCTCGAGTTCGGGTTCGCGTTCGAGGCGGGGCGCAACGTGGCGAGGTGCAACGGCGAGGTGCTCGGCGACGAGATCCGCACGCAGCGCGTGAGCGAGGTCGCCAGCCGCGTGTCGGCGCACCCGAGCGTGCGCCAGGCGTTGCTCGAGGCACAGCGTAGGATGGGCGAGGCGAGCTCGTCCGTGCTCGAGGGGCGAGACATCGGGACCGTCGTCTTCCCCGACGCCGAGGTGAAGGTGTTCCTGACGGCGTCCTCGACCCAGCGCGCCGAGCGGCGCGCCGCGCAACTCATCGAGCGTGGTGAGCAGGCCGACGTCGGGCGCATCCGTGACGAGATCGAGGCGCGCGACGCGCGCGACGAGGAGCGCGAGCACGCGCCTCTGAAGCAGGCGGCCGACGCCGTGGCGATCGACACGACCTCGATGGGGGTCGACGACGTGGTGTCGGCGATCGTGGGGCGCGCCCGCCAGGTCTGAGCGAGACGATGCTGCGCTGCCAGTAGCCCGGGCGGATCCCCTCGAGAGGGACCCGCCCGGGTTTTTTCATGCGCAGAGTGACAGGTTCGACGCGCGGCGGTGTTGAGAGGGGGACGAGTGAACGAAGGAGTGTGATGAGCGTGGACGTGAGGCGACTCTATGAGGACTACGGTCCGATGGTGCTCAGGCGCTGTCGACGCCTGCTCGGCTCTGAGGAGGACGCGCTGGAGGCGATGCAGGAGGTGTTCGTGCGCGTGCTCGAGCGGGCCGATCGCCTGGATGAGCGCGCGCCCTCCAGCCTCCTCTACACGATCGCGACGAACCACTGCCTGAACCGCATCCGATCGGCGTCGAGGCGGCCAGAGGTCGCCGACGGCGAGCTGATCGAGCGGATCGCGTGCATATCAGACCAGGAGGAGAGGATGTTCGCGAGGTTGACGTTGGGCGCGCTGATGGGGCGTGAGAGGGAGTCCACGCGCACGATGGCCGCGCTCTACTGGGTCGATGGGATGACGTACGAGGAGGTCGCGGGCGAGGTAGGGATGTCGGTCTCGGGCGTGCGAAAGAGGTTGAGAGGCTTGCGCGTGACGGCGCAGGCGAAGCGGGATGAGGTGGCTGGATGAAGAGGGAAGAACGCATGCCACAGCTCATGCTCGAGCGGTTGTCCAGGGGGGAGGCGGAGGTCGACTCGGTCTACGCGGACAGGCTCGAGGCGCTGAGTTCGGAGGAGCTGGAAGTGAGGCTTCAGGAGCTGCGTGACGACGACGCGCGTACCTTGGCGGCCCATACGCCCGAGGACATGGTCGCGAGGATCGAGGCGAGGCGAGCGTCGGGCGCGCCTCGTCGCGCGAGACGCGCCGTGTCTAGGAGGGGCGGTTGGTTTGCGGGATTGGCAGTGGCCGCGGCGGTGGCCGCCGCGGTCGCGTATGGGCCTTCGGTTCGGGTCGAGGAGGTCGCGTCGGCGTCCTCCCCGGACGAGGTGGTGAGGATCAAGGGGGCGCGGCCCGAGGTCTCGATCTGGCTCAAGGTTGGCGGCGAGGCGACCCGCTTGGAGCGTGGCGACGAGGTCGCTGAGCGAGACGTCGTACAGGTGCGCTACAGATCGGGAGGGCGTCGTCACGGCGTGATCGTGTCGCTGGACGGTCGAGGCGTGGTCACGATCCATCACCCGAGCGAGCCGGGGGGGTCGACCGCGCTGGATCGTGGCGGAGACGTCACGTTGGGGTACGGCTACGAGCTCGACGACGCGCCGGAGTACGAGCGGTTCTTCATGATCGCCGCGGACGAGGAGCTGGACGCGAGGTCGGTGTCCGAGGCGCTCGAGACAGAGGGTGTCGACGGCGCGCGGCGAGGCTGGGAGGTTTCGGGTCACGACGTGGACGAGTTCACGCTGAGGAAGGTTGTACGATGAGGACTCTGAGGATCATGTTCGCGGCGTTCTGTGTGCTCGCGTGTTGGGTGGGCGCGGCGTCGGCCGCGCCGGACGGCGGGGTCGAGGTGCGACGCTACGCGTTGATCGTGGGCGCGAACGATGGCGGCAAGGAGCGCGTGATGTTGCGCTACGCGGTGACGGACGCGCAGGCGATGTCACGGGTGCTCGAGCAGCTCGGAGGGATCCCGAAGAGGGAGCAGAGCCTCGTGATGAACCCGAGCGTGGCCGAGGTCGAGGGGGCGTTGAAGGACCTGGGTGCCAGGATCGCGCGAGAGCGAGCGAAGGTGAAGCGGGCCGAGGTGCTCGTGTACTACTCGGGGCACTCGGACGAGCAGGGGCTGCTGCTCAAGGGGGAGCGGATGCCGTACGCGGCGCTGCGCGCCGGGTTGGACGGGCTGAACGCGCAGGTGCGTGTGGTGGTGTTGGACTCGTGCTCGTCCGGGGCGATGACGCGAGAGAAGGGGGGCGCGCGCGTGGCGTCGTTCCTGGAGGACTCGTCGGTGCAGGTGAAGGGGCAGGCGACCCTGACGTCGAGCGCTGCGGACGAGGTCGCGCAAGAGTCGGATACGTTGGGCGGGAGCTTCTTCACGCACGCGTTGATATCGGGCCTCCGAGGCGCGGCGGACGTGACCGGGGATCGGCGCGTGACGCTCAACCTGTCTCTTATACACATCTGACGCTGCCGACGATCTACTCTGTGTAGA
>CAJXPN010000281.1 GCA_913058025.1 uncultured Myxococcales bacterium
CTACACAGAGTAGATCGTCGGCAGCGTCAGATGTGTATAAGAGACAGGTCGTTGGTGACGAAGGTGAAGGGGTCGGCGCCGGTGAAGTCGGCGTCGGGCGTGTAGGTGAAGGCGCCGGTTGTCGCGTCGTCGATGACCACGGTCCCGTTGGCGGGCTGCGTGGCGATGGCGAAGGCGTAGCCGTCGGAGTCCTGGTCGTCGCCCACGAGGGTGCCGCTGGCGGCGGTGTCCTCGGTGGTGGTCAGCGTCCCATTGTCGGCGGTCGGCGGGTCGTTGCGCTCGGTGATGTTGATGTTCACGGTGCCGACGTTGGAGTCGCCCTGGCCGTCGTTGAGGCTGTAGGTGAAGGAGTCGGCGCCGGTCTCGTTGGCGTTGGGCGTGTAGCTGAACGTGCCGAGCGCGGCGTTGTCGAGCGTGAGGATGCCCTTGGAGGGCTGCGTCACGAGCGTGTAGGTGACCGGGTCGTTGTCGACGTCGTCGCCAGGCAGGACGTCGAAGAGCAGGCGCTCCTCAGCGGTCGTGAGCGTGACGTCGTTGGCGACGGGGAGGTCGTTGACCGGCGCGATGGAGACGGTGATCGTCCCGAGGTTCGAGGAGCCCAGCGCGTCGCTGGCGCGGTAGGTGAAGGTGTCCTGGCCGTTGTAGTCGGCGGTGGGCGTGTAGACGAACGCGCCGGTGGCCGCGTCGAGCGTGATCGCGCCGCGCCCCGGGATCGTGACGATCTCGAAGGTGAGCGGGTCGTTGTCGACGTCGTTGACGGGGAGCGTCTCGGAGAGCGCGACGTCCTCGTTGGTCGCGAACGTGAGCGACGCGGCGACGGGGAGGTCGTTGACGTTGCCGATCGTGATCGAGACGGTGGCGTCGGCGGAGTCGAGCTGGCCGTCGTTGACGCGGAACGTGAAGGAGTCGGCGCCGGTCTCGTCGGCGTCGGGGGTGTAGGTGAAGGCGCCAGTGGCCGGGTCGTCGAGCGTGACGTCACCGAGCGCGGGCTGGCTCACGATGGTGTAGGTGAGCGCGTCGCCGTCGATGTCGGCGCCCTGGAGGGTCGCCAAGCGCGGCGTCTCCTCGGTGACGTTGAGCGAGCTCGCGAGCGCGCTGGGGGCGTCGTTGGCCGGGTCGACCGTGACGCTGACCGAGACGGTGCTCGACTCGAGCTGGCCGTCGCTGACCTTGAACGTGAACGTGTCCTGGCCGTTGAAGTCGGGGTCGGGGGTGTAGGTGAAGGCGCCGGTGGCGGGGTCGTCGAGCCTGACGTCGCCCGACAGGGGCTGGTCGACGATGGAGAACGTGAGGGCGGCCGAGTCGACGTCGGCGCCAGCGAGGACGCCCGTGATGTCGGTGTCCTCGTCTCCGGCGGCGATGCTCGCCGCGGCGACGGGGGCGTCGTTGACCGCCGTGACGTCGATCGTGACGAGCGCCACGTTCGAGTCGTCCTGGCCGTCGTTGGCCTTGAAGGTGAAGGTGTCCTGGCCGTTGGTGTCGGGGTCGGGCGTGTAGGTGAAGTCACCCGTCGACGGGTTCGTGATCACGACCTGACCCGACGTGGCGGGGGTCTCGATGGTGTAGGTGAGCGCGGCGCTGTCGGAGTCGACGGCGACGAGCGTCCCGTTGAACTGCTGGTCCTCGTCGGTGAGCAGCGTCTGCGTCTGCGCGACGGGCGCGTCGTTGGTGCCGCCGATCTCGATCGTCACGGTGACCGTGGCCGACTCGAGCAGGCCGTCGCCGACCTTGAAGGTGAACGTGTCCGTCCCCGTCTCGTTGTTGGCGGGGGTGTAGGTGAAGGCGCCGGTGTTGACGTCGTCGAGCGAGAGGCCGCCCTTGGTCGGCTGGCCCACGAGCGTGAACGTGAGCACGTCGCCGTCGACGTCGGAGCCGGGGAGGAGGCCCGAGAAGGGGACCTCCTCGGGGGTCGTGAACGTCGTCGCCGTGGCCACCGGCGCGTCGTTGAACGCGTTGATGGTCACGTCGATGGTCGCCGGGATCGACGCCGCGATCAGGTCGACGGCCTCGACGGTGAACGCGTCCTGTCCGGTCGCGTCCGGGAAGGGCGTGTAGGTGTAGGCGCCGGTGACCGCGTCGAACGTGACCACGCCCTTGGTGGGCGGCGTCGCGATGCGGAACGTGAAGGCGTCGCCGTCGTCGTCTGCGGCCACGAACGTCCCGCTCACCGAGCCGTCCTCGTCCACGACGATGGCGTCGCTCATGACGACGGGGGGATCGTTGACCGGGAAGATCGTGACGTCGACGAGGCCGTCGAACGAGTCCTGCGTGCCGTCGTTGGTCTTGAACGTGAAGGAGTCCGCGCCGATCTGGTTCGGGAAGGGCGTGTAGATGTAGGAGCCCGTGTTCGGGTCGTCGATCACGACCGTGCCCTTGGTCGGCGGCGTCACGAGGATGAACGTGACGGCGTCGCCGTCGGGGTCACCGCCGGTGAGCGTGCTGCGCTTGGCGAGGTCCTCGGTCACGTTGAGCGTGCCGCTGTTGGCCACGGGCGCGTCCGGCGTCCCCGCGACCGAGATCGAGATGGTGCGTACCGTCGAGGTCGCGTTGTCGCTGTCCTGCGTGAAGAACGTGAACGAGTCCGAGCCGTTGAAGTCCTGGTTCGGCGTGTAGGTGTAGGCGCCGGTGTTGACGTCGTCGATGACCACGGTGCCGTTCTGGGCGCCGCCGTTTGGCCCCGAGAGCACGAACTCGATCGGTGCGCTGTCGATGTCGGCGCCCACGAGCGTGCCCGAGGTGGCGGTGTCCTCGACGACCATGAGCCCGCCGGCGACCGCCGTGGGCGCGTCGTTGACCGGGTTCACCGTGAACGTGAAGGTATGGGTGTCCGTGTTGCCTCCGTCGTCCGTGATCGTCGCGGTGATGTTGGCCGAGCCGAACGCGTCGGCCTTCGGCGTCGCCGTGACCGTTCGCGTGCCTCCGGTGCCGACGACCGCGAAGCTCGACGGGTCGAAGAGCGTCGTGTTCGAGGACGCGAAGCTCACCTGGATGTCGTCGAGCGCCGTGCCCACATCCGAGAACGAGAACGAGAAGGTGTGAGGAGAGTCCTCATCGGTCGATTGAGTTGGAATCAACGGAGGTGAGAATGAGGGCGGTATGAGGTCCGTCGAGTAGTTGATCGTGCCGTTCCAAACACGAGGAGCAAAGTCGGGGCCAAAGTTGGGGCCTTTGCCATAACCCTCGAGGATGTCGAGGTTTGCGTCGGACACGAAGACTCGGCCAACTGCGGTTCCGTTCGTATAGTTCAGGTCGTTGGAACCCGATCCATCCGTGTCGATGTAGATCGCCGTCGTTCCTGTTTGTGGCAATATCAGAGTCGACGCCAGGGTAACCCGTGTTGGGTTGTCTTCGCCTGCTGACGTAACACCCGGGACGATCTCGTGGAGGGTCCAGGCCGCAGCGTTCTGAGTGAACCCCGTGGCGGTGCCTGACTTGCTGTAGATGTAGACATCGTTGGTCTTGTTCGAGTCCACGTTGATGTCGAAGGATTTGATGATGACGGGTGTCCCCTTGGTCACCACGTCGAACATGTTCCCCTTGAACCCGTTCCCGCCGGCGAACGTCGTCGTCAACGACTGCTGCGCCCACGCGGGGCTCGCCGCCAACAGCGTCAACACTCCGAACGCTACGCCTACGGCGCGCGCCGCTGCCACTCCCTGATTCCTCATCTCATCCCTCTCTCTTTTTGAGAGGCGAGCATGTGGACGAGAACGAGCGCGCTACGCGCTACGCGCTCCTCTCCGTTCACACGACCACCCATTAATCCAGACACGCGGCGCCCCTCTTCGATAGTGAGGGAGACGCCGATGTCCTGACGTGAAATACCTGTTCGAAATGCCAGAATAGACGATGAGGTCCGGGCTGCCTACACCTGCGCGACGTATTCTTGCGCCGTGTCACACCCGCTCGCTACACTCGCCTCACTCGAACCCGTCACCACGCTCAGGATGCTCATGGTCTCCCTACGCCATATCGCGCTCACCGCGCTCGCCGCGCTCTCGCTCGTCGCGTGCGGCTCGCCCGAGGACCGCGCCGAGTCGGGCGAGCTCCTGGTCACCGACGTCGCCGGCCCCGCCGAAGAGGAGGGGACGCCCGGGCGCTTCTCCGTCGCGCTCTCGAAGGCGCCCACGGCCACGGTCACCCTGGACATCTCCGTCTCGGACTCGACCCAGGCGATCATCGAGCCCTCCACGGTCACGTTCTCCCCGGACAACTACGGCATACGCCTCGTGCGCGTGATCGGCCTCGACGACCTGACCGCCGACGGCGACCAGTCCATCACCATCACCTTCGCGCCGCTCGAGAGCCCCGACGATGCATTCGACGGCCACGTCGCCGGCTCCTTCGACATGCTCGTGCTCGACGGCGTCTGCGGCAACGGCGTCCAGGACGGCGACGAGCTCTGCGACCGCGGCGCCGACCCCGACCTCTCGTGCGCCTACGGAGAGCTCTCATGTCAGCGGTGCGGCCCCGAGTGCGCGCCCACCGACGGCGTCCCCAGGTTCTGCGGCGACGGCCTCGCCGAGGCCGCCGCTGGCGAGGAGTGCGACCACGGCGGCTCCCCCGACACGGTCTGCCCCTACGGGCTGACCTCGTGTCGCGTCTGCGACGACGCATGCCAGCTCTCACCAGGCACTCCGGGCAGCTTCTGCGGCGACAACACCATCGACGAGGGCGAGGAGGAGTGCGACCACGGCGGCGACGTGAACCTGTCGTGTGGCTACGGCGAGGAGTCTTGCACCGTCTGCAGCGCGACCTGCGCGCTCGTCCCGGGCTCGATCACCGGCTTCTGCGGCGACGCCGTCACCCAGGCAGAGCAGGGCGAGAGCTGCGACCCCGGGCCCAACCCCAACACGAACTGCCCCTACGGCGAGGAGTCCTGCACGATCTGTGGCTCGGACTGCAAGCGCCGCCCCGGCACACCCATCTTCTGCGGCGACGGCCAGGTCGACGCCGACGCGGGCGAGCAGTGCGACCACTCCGGCTCCCCCGCGACCGAGTGCCTCTACGGTGAGTCGTCCTGCACGGTCTGCCGCCCCGACTGTACCCAGGCTGCTGGCGAGGTCGTCGGCAGCTGCGGCGACGGCGAGGTCTTCGCAGCCCGTGAGGAGTGCGACGAGGGACCGAACCCGGACCTCGACTGCGCCTACGGTGAGACGAACTGCACCGTGTGTGCCTCGACCTGTAGAGAGGTCCCGGGCAACGTCGTCGGCTTCTGCGGTGACACCATCCAGCAGACCGCTCAGGGCGAAGACTGCGACCCCGGCCCGAACCCGGACCCGAACTGCGCCTACGGGCAGACCTCCTGTCAGGTCTGCGACTTCGGCTGCAACCTCGTCGCCGGTGTCACGAACTTCTGCGGCGACGGCGTCGTGCAGGCCACGCCTGGAGAGGTCTGCGACGACGGGCCCAACCCGAGCTCTAACTGTGAATACGGCGAGTCCTCATGCCTCGCGTGCACGTCCACGTGCTCGACCCGACCGGGCGTCGCCGTGGGCATCTGCGGCGACAACACCGTCCAGCCCAACTTCGGCGAGGAGTGTGAGGGCGGGGTCGCCATCGGGTGCGAGGACCTCGGTTGGACCGCCGGTGTCATCGCGTGCGACGACTGCACCCTGCGCCGCGCGGCCTGCTTCGCGCAGCCGCGCGTGAGCGTCGGCCAGGGCCACGCCTGCACGATCCGCCGTGACGGCGGCCTCGAGTGCTGGGGCGCCGCCTCGGCCAACGCCTCGGCGCCCTCGGACGAGACCCTCGTCGAGGTCAGCTCGGGCGACGACTACTCCTGCGGTGTCTCACGCGCCGGTGTCTCGCGCGCTGGCGACCTCCTCTGTTGGGGGCAAGGCCAGCCAGCGGGCCAACCGTCCGGTGGGTTCCTCGCCGTCGGCGCGGGCTCCGGCCACGCGTGCGCCGTCCGCGACGACGGCTCGCTGGTGTGTTGGGGCGACGACTCCTCCGGCCAGTCCTCACCGCCGACCACCGGTGACTACACCGACGTCTCCGTGGGCGACCTGCACTCGTGCGCGCTGCGTGACGATCGCCTCATCGTCTGCTGGGGCGACGCCGCAGACGGCCGCCTCACCGTGCCCCCGTTCTCGTTCATCGGGCTCGCAGTGGGAGACGCGCACGCCTGCGGCCTGCGTGACAACGGCTTGCTCGCCTGCTGGGGCGACGACTCGGCTGGCCAGGTCTCTGGCTCACCTGTGGGCACCCACGCCGCGGTCAGCGCGGGCGGAGCCCACGCGTGCGCGCTCGACGCAGCCGGCGCTGTCATTTGTTGGGGGCAGGCGCCCACGGGCGCCCCCCCTGCCGGGCCCTTCGACGACCTCGCCTCGG
>CAJXPN010000282.1 GCA_913058025.1 uncultured Myxococcales bacterium
GTCGTTGTCGGCCTGGTCGGCGTTGGAGACCAGGCCGACAACGACGGCGACACCATCGGCGACCTCTGCGACTCCGACGACGACGGCGACGACGTCCTCGACGACGTCGACAACTGCCCCCTGGTCTCCAACGCCGACCAGGCCGACGCCGACGAGGACGGGCTCGGCGACCTCTGCGACGCGACCGACGACTCGCCCGACAACGACGGCGTCCTCTCCGGCTCCGACTCGGGCTGCGGCTGCGCCTCGCAGCCCGGCCAGCAGCCCCCCGCCGGGTCGCTCGCGCTCATCCTGCTCGGCGTCCTCGGGATGCGCGCGCGCCGCAAGCGCGCCGCCTGAACCCTCCTGAAACCGACCTCACGCGGGCCGCGCCTCCATACGGAGGCGCGGCCCGCGCTCGTTCTTGCGACTCCTTGTCATCACGACCCCTTGCACTCACAATCCCGTCCACACACACCCCATGGACGGAGCGCACTGATGAGTCTCGAGGTCACCTGGTCCGACGAGGTCCGACGCTTTCATGAGTTCGGCCCAGCAGAGATCGCGCAGGCATCCAAGGCGTCCTCTCCTCCCGACATCTCATGGCCCGAGCAGAAGGCGAAGCCCAGGGCGCCCTTCGACCCCGACGCCGCGATCGCGCGCTGGGACGCGTTCCTCTCCGTCCACGGCCACGTCTCCTCCGAGTGGCGCGCCCGCGACGCCGCCGCCGACGCGCTCAAGGAGATCGCCGAGGACCTCTGGGGCCGCGACGGCCAGCTCGAGCCGCACGAGGCAAACTTCTGGTTCCACGTCTTCACCAGCACCGACCTCTTCGACGAGCTCGCCAACCCCGACCGCGACTCCTTCGACGAAGCGTCCTGGCTCTACGGAACCCCCGAGCTCTACGACGCCGAATCCGCGCGCGCACGCATCGGCGCCTTCTCCACCGCACGCACCCAATCCCACAACTACTGGTCCATCTACACCTTCATGTGGATCGGCTGGTTCCTCGACGCCGCGCTCGACCCCACAGCCACCATCCAGGCCGTGTGTCAGACGTTCACACGCAACGAAGCCGCAAAGCTCCTCTCCAAGATCCAACCCTTCCCCGCCGAGCACCCCACGACGCTCGCCAGAGTCGGCGCCCTCGAGCAACACTTCGTCCTCACGGACGACTCGCACGTGGACCGCAACGAACAGGAGTCGATCTCGCTCATGCTCGCCAGCATCCCGAGCAAGACCACCGCGCACGCGATGGCCACCGCCGTCGGGAAGCAGAAGAACTACGAGTACCGCATCCCGCTGTGGGTCCACATCCAGCTCGTGAACGACCACGCGCTCACGGTCAAGACGCTGAACAAGATGCCCTTCTCGCTCTCGAGCTGGCAGGAGCGTGACGGAGGCCTCGCCCCCGCAAACCTCGTCGCGCTCTTCCTCGAGCTCGGCTACGAGGGCCTGCCCGACCTCGTCAAGATCGCCGCCAACCGGAACAACAAGAACTGGCTGAGCACACTGCTCCCTCACACCTGCCGCATCCACGCGCCCGAGATGGCCAACGCGCTCGCGCAGATCGACGGCAAGGCCGAGTCCCAGGGCATCCCACGCGATTACCTGAGCCGAGAGGGCGCAAACGCCATCTCGGGGCTGCTCACGCTCGCGGGCCGACGCGGCAAGAAGCGCGACCTCGCGCTCGATGTCCTGCGCACCTACCTCGAGAACGGCCACCATGACCTCATCGAGAGACTGCTCGACGACGCCCCGAAAGCAGCCTCAAAGGTTGTCCGTGAGGAACTCCTCTCTGGAGAAGCCAAGGACGCCGACCCCGCCGACGTCGAGGCGACGCTCAAGGAGCTCCCCAAGGCCCTTCGCACCCTCGCCGCGCTCCCCGCCGAGATCCCCTTCCCCCACGCCCTCGACTCCTCGCGCCTCTCCACGCTCATCCTCGCCGAGTCAGGCAAGCGAATCCCCGACGCCGTGACCGAACGCGTCGTCGCCACGCTCGGGATCAAGCGCGGCGGAGGCGACGACACCGAACTCTCCGAGAAGGGAGGAGCGAAGCGACGAACCGACGCCCTCGCCGCATCCGACGAACTCCGCGGCCTCATCACCCCCGAGAGCGCCAGCGCGCTCTGGCAGAACCTCTTCGACCAGGCCAAGGTCCAGCGCAACCGCTGGAGCCCCGGCGTCGACATCATCATGGCCGTCGTCGAACTCGGCTACGAGGCCGAGTACCGCCGCCTCGAGACCGAGATGCGCAACCGCTCGTCGGGGTTCTCCGAACACAGCGCGCGCGTCGCAATGAGCGCGCTCGTCGAGACCGGCGAGCGCTCGGCCTGGGCCTCGCTCCTCGAAGCGAGCGTGCGCATCCGCGATCAGGACCTGAGGAAGTCTGCACACCGGCACCTCGCGAGCCTGCGCGAGAGCCGCGGCTGGACCCTGGGCGAGCTCCACGATCGCCTCGTCCCCGACTGCAGGCTGGATGACCGCGGCACCCGCGTGTTCGACTACGGCCCTCGCCAGTTCGAGCTCGTCTTCCAGGGCGCCTTCGACGTCGCCATCACCGACACCGACGGCAAGCGCTACGCCAGGCTCCCGCCCGCACGCAAGGCCGACGACCGCGAGCTCGTCAAGGCCGCCAAGGCCGACTTCAAGATCATCAAGGAGCAGATCGAGCTCGTCGTCGAGACCCAGACCCGACGCCTCCAGGAGGACCTGCTGACCGCGCGCCGCTGGACGGCGCGCTCGTGGCGTGAGGACGTGCTCTCTCACCCCCTCATGCGCCACTTCGCGCGCACCCTCGTCTGGGGCCACTACGACGACGACGGCGCGCTCCTGAGCACCTTCGTCCCCGACATCGACGGCGGCTGCATGAGCGCCGACTTCGACGAGGTCGAGCTCGCCGACGACGCCTCCATCGCCATCGCGCACCCCCTCGAGCTCGGCGAGCACGGTATCCACGAGTGGGACGCCGCCCTCGCCGACTCCGAGCTCCAGCAACCCTTCGATCAGCTCCACCGAGTCACCTACCCCAGGTCGACGTGGACCGAGCAACTCGCGTGGCTCTCCCTCCACGCAGGGTACTGGCAAATGTACGAGGGCCTGAAGAAGACGCGCCGGTGGGACGGCCTCATCAAGCGCACCAAGAGCTCGAAGCGCAAGTTCGGCGCACGCGACCTCGGCGAGAGCGGCTTCAAGACCCGCATCTGCTTCCACAAGGGCGCGTGGACGCTGACCAAGGGCCAGGAGCAGCCCCCCGACGGCCTCTACTTCTTCCGCGCCGACTCCAAGCCCGAGCCCGACGCGATCCTCTCGCCCGAGACCGACCTGCCCGAGCGCGTCGTCTCCGAGGTGATCCGGGAGATCCGCGACGCCTTCGCCTCCGAGGAGCGTTGACGATGGCGCCCGGGTGAACATCCTATCAGCCTCGCCCTCCCCACCTCAGAGGTCTGACCCATGTTCCTCGCCTCCAAGCCTCCCCACGACTTCACGCTCACGCTCGACGTCACCGACTACTTCGAGGAGGAGTACGACGTCGAGGAGATCTACGAGGGCGGCTTCGCTCGCCCGCTGCGGCTCTCCGAGCGCGACGTCCTCGTCGTCGCGACGTTCAACGAGGACCCGGACGCCCCGGGCTTCACCCTCTCGCTCCCCGAGCAGGACGCGCCGAGCACAGAGGAGCAGGCGGAGATCATGCGAGGCATGGGGCGAGTGCTCGGCAGCGAGCTCGACTACGACGCCTTCCTCGAGGCCGTCTCCGACGACCCCGTCCTCGGGCCCATCGCCCATCGACACGTCGGCTTCAAGCGCCTCTCGCGCGCCGACTTCTATGAGGACACGATCCGGCTCGTCATCCGCACCCGCATCGCCCACGAGAAGACCAAGCGCAAGATGGTGCGCGCGGTCCGGGAGGCCTACGGCACCACGTTCCAGTGGCGCGGCCGCTCCTACTTCGCCTACCCGCGCCCCGAGGTCCTCGCCGAGGTCGACCCGGCCGACCTGCGCGACCACGGCCTCTCCAAGCGCAAGGGCGAGTACATCACCGGCCTCGCGAAGATGGTCGTCGACGGCGAGCTCGACCTCGCCGAGATCGAGCTCGCCGACCCCCAGACCTTCCACGACCTCGCGCTCACGATCCGCGGCGTCGGGCCCTCCAGCGCCCAGTTCCTCATGCTCCGCCGCAACCGCTCCGACGCGGCGTTCATGACGCGGGACGACCCGGGCGCGAGCGGCCTGCTCCGCTGGTTCTTGCCGCGCTACGGGATCGACCCGAAGGAGGCCGACCCGGAGGCCGTCGACGCCGTCCTCTCTCGCTGGGAGGGCTTCGAGGCGATGGTCTCCCACACGCTCTACTACGACCACGTCATCGCCGACCTGGAGAAGGCGCACCAGGCCGCGCTCGATGCCCAGGCGACCTGATGCGTCCCCCCCTGTACGAGCACCTTTTGTACGCAATCGAGCTGGTGCTATGGTGGCAATGTGACCGCGTGTCCCCGACATGCGTCTCACCATGCGACGGCCTTCGCCGCGCCACCCGAATACGAACGAAGGATGAACCAATGCTCCACAAGTCGACCCTCTTCGCCCTCACCGCGCTCCTCATCACGCTCACGAGCGGCTCGGCGTTCGCCGAGGACGCGGCGCTCGGGGGCATCGGCATCAAGTTCGGCGGCGCCCTCACGAGCGCGACCTTCTCGGGCAACGGCGCCGACAGCCTCAACGACGCGACCACGGACGACATCGGCTACAACGTCGGCATCCAGGCCGTCTTCGGGATCAACAGCTACATCGCCGTGCAGCCCGAGCTTCACTACGTCAACAAGGGCTACCAGCTCCCGCTCTCGATCGGCGGGACCCAGGTCTCCGAGACCACCGACAACTACGACTACATCCAGCTCCCCGTCCTCGCGTCGCTCCGCCTCCCGCTGCTGCGCGTCTTCACGCCCAAGCTCCTCGTCGGGCCCCACATCGCCTACAAGATCGGCGGCAACTCGCTCACCAAGATCGGCAATACGGAGACGCGGACCCAGCACGACTCCGACAACTTCAACCCGATCGACTTCGGGTTCACGCTCGGCGCGGGCGCCGACATCGGCCTCGAGTCCTTCACGCTCAACGTCGAGCTCCGCTACGAGATCGGCCTCCTCGGCGTGGACTCACGCGACAGCAACACCAACCTCACCCACAACCAGGTCGGCTTCATGCTCGGCATCCTCATCTGAGGCGCAGCAGGCACACATCCCGCACGTTCTTGACCTCAGCGCCGTATCCGCGCACCATCTTGGTGAACACCACTCCGCGCACCGAATACCAAGGTCAGGCCATGACGCGCCCTCGCCAGCAGGCCAACGCTCTCTTGTTTTCAATGTTCACCATCGCCATCGGCGGTTGTGGGCTCCTCGAAGACGACAAACCACCGACCAATGTCTTCCGTGATGTGGGGGTCAAGACCCGAATTCTGGAAGGTGGTCGGTGCGATGAGACGGGGGGAGCGGTCGAGGTCGAGGTCTTCCTGGCGAACGCGCCGTCCGCGACGGTCACCGTCGCGGCCGAGCTCGTGCAACCCGATGAGGAGGGCCCCATACAGGCGACGCTGTCCTCGGAGACGTTGGTGTTCGAGCCAGACACGTGGCAGACGCCCCAGACATTCACGGTGACGGGGGTCGACGACATGGAGGCCGACGGGCTCCAGGTGGTCACGCTGGTGTTCGATCAGGTCGACTCCGCCGACATCACGTTCGCCAACCAGTTCCTCGCCTCGGTCCCCATCGAGGTCTTCGACGGCGTGTGCGGCAACGGCGTCGAGGAAGACGACGAGGCCTGCGACACGGGCCCAGACTTCGACCAGACGTGCCCCTACGGCGAGGCCTCCTGCAAGGTCTGCACGACCACCTGCGACCTCACCGACGGCCTCCCTGGCCCAAAGTGCGGCGACGCCATCCTCCAGGATGACCAGGGCGAGGTCTGCGACGTCGGCGAGGACCCTGACCTGAACTGCGAGTACGAAGAGGCCTCCTGCACACGGTGCAACGACGAGTGCCAGGAGCAGCCCGGCAACCGCGTGGGCAACTGCGGCGACGGCACCGTCCAGGCCGACCAGGGCGAGGAGTGCGACCCCGGCGAGACGCCCAACCTCAACTGCGGCTACGGCGAGATGAGCTGCACCGTCTGCCAGAACGACTGCACCAGCGGCCCTGGCGTCACCAGCTTCTGCGGCGACGGCGTCGAGCAGGCCGACCAGGGCGAGGCCTGTGACTCGGGGACCGACCCAAACCTCGACTGCGCCTACGGCTGTCTCTTATACACATCTCCGAGCCCACGAGACAGGCAGAAATCTCGT
>CAJXPN010000283.1 GCA_913058025.1 uncultured Myxococcales bacterium
TCTACACAGAGTAGATCGTCGGCAGCGTCAGATGTGTATAAGAGACAGCCCACACACAGACCACGATGTCCTGATCGCCTACGCATCACAGGGCGTCCACACGTGGCAGCTCCTGGATCGAGACGACCTGCCCGCCGCGGCGATCGAGCAGCTCATGGGCGGCGAACTCGATGGGAACCTCCTGCGCCTCGTCGCGGAGCACCCGAACACGCCCAACCACATCCTCGAGGACCTCGTCCGGAGCGGCAAGCGACAGGGTCGACACCACATCTCTGGGAGCTCGCGGGCGGCCGCGAGCGCGCGGCTCGCGACGCGCGCCATCGAGTCGGCGGACAGCCTCGACGCGGTCTTCGGGGAGCTGCGCGACGTCCTCGACGCCACCCCGAGTGGGCACGCCTGGGAGGCCTTGCTCGAGACCCTGAGGGCGGGGCTCGCGTGCGACAGCCAGCAGGCCGCGGAGGTCTGGGTGCCCTACTCCCGCGAGAGAATGGGCCACTGGCGCGCCTCGGACTGCGTCGTCCCGCTCGCAGAGGTGACCTCGTGGGCCTCGGGCTCCCCACCTGGACCGCTGTGGGGCGTCTCGAAGCGCCTCACGCTGGACAAGAAGTGCCCCACCCCGACCCACGACGCGTGGCTCGAACTCCTCAAGTCTCCGTTCATCGTCGGGCTCCAGAACCTCTCGCTCTTCCAACCTCCGACGGCCACCGCCCTCGACGTCATCGCCGCCCTCGACCTGCCGGAACTCCAGGAGCTCCTCGTGACGACATTCGGTGACGAGGGCCCGCTGCTTCCCTACGACCTCTGGCAGCTCACGCGCGCGAGCTGGCTCGAGGACCTGCGCGAGCTCACGATCTCTCACGTGAGCTCGACGCCCTCCTCGACGCTCACGCTGCTCGAGTCGGCGCCGTCGCTCTCGTGGCTCTCGCTCAGGCACCTCGAGCTGGGGTTCGACCACGGCGAGGCGCTGGCGCGCTCGGGCGCCCTGAACACGATGCGACACATGGGTCTGTGCGACGCCGACACCGCCGGCGTCGTCGAGTCTCTCGTCCACCACGACCTCCCCGCCCTCTACCACCTGTCGCTGAGCAACGCCGGCGTCACCGACGCACACCTCCACGCGCTCTGCCAGTCCTCCTGGCTCCCGCGCCTGACCGAGATCTACCTCACACGAAACCCGAGCCTCACAGACATCACGCCGCTCATCGCCGTCGCCGACCAGATGAGCGAGTTCCCCATGATCCGGCTCGAGGGCTGCTCCATCCCGCCCGAACAGGCCAGGCTCCTGCTCGAGGTTCGGCCCAAGGCCGTGGTGTACACCTAGCCGACCACGGGCCGTTCGATCTGTTCCTGTGTGTATATCGCACGCGTGTCACTCCGCGAAGCCGCTCCTCCACGGCACCACCGAGGCAACTTGTACCCGATCGAACACGACACACCGCTGGCTCCACGGGAGCAGTGGATCGAGCTCTTCGCCGACATGTTCGTCTGGACGACCTGCATCGACCTGCGCTCGCGCTTCATCGACGCACGCCGACTCGAATCCACCACGTTCGAGATCTTCGCGAGCGACGCTCCAGTAGGTGAGAGGCGTGGGGCGATCGCGATGGAGGTCTCTCGACGCTTCGAGTCGGCCGTCGCCTCCAGGCACCTGAAGCAACGGCTGATACAGCTCGACCGGCCCTTCGTCATCGAGATGCTCGAGCCCATCCTGGACGGCAGCTCGGTCGAGGCGCTCAGGCTCCTCCTCGAGACACTCTTCACGATCGACGCGGCGTGGGTCTTCGAACACGTCACGTCGTCCATCGAGCTTCGAGCGCTCGAGCTCGCCGCCCCGCTCGTGGAGTGCGCCGCGTCAGGTCCAGAGGACGAGAGGCGCGCCGCCCGCGTCCTCGACCACCTCTTGGCGCGAGGTCACGCCGAGCCGGTCTACCGGGCAATCGACGAGACCTCGCTCTACCCATCGGGCCTGCGGAGCAGGCTGGACGAACTGCGTAGGCGTCGCGAACCGATCGAGCCCTCGGAGTCGAACCGGTGGGTCCTCGACCTCGACCACCGCCGGCTCGAAGAGCTCGCACCTCACTTCGTCCAGCGCCACCTCCTGCCCACGATCACGCTCACGGGCTCCTCTCGGCCGCTCGCACCGGACGTGGCAGCGAGGGTCGCCACGGCCATCCTCATACGCTTCGGCTACTCCACGACCGAGCTGTCCGCGGCGGGCCGCCTGGACGAGGTCACGGGGCGCTGGGAGTCGCTCGAGTTGGCCACCCTCGACCTGTCGAGGGTGCCCGCCGACATCGCCGCGCATATCTCCCTGGAGTCACTCCACCAGCTCCACGCGACGCTCGTCTCCACGATCGATCCCGTCTACCGGTTCGGCTCGTGGACCAGGGGCGATCGCGCCGCGCTGATACACCGCGTCTGCACGCGCTGGTACCGGCACGAATACGACCTCTGCTCATGCCTCGGACGTGGCAACGAGGCCGAGCTCGTCACGGTACTCGCCGACATGAACACCCGCCAGACGCGCCGAATCATAGCGCTGATCTACCTCGGGGTGATCGACGCCGGAGCCAACAGCGGGCGCCTCGGCGTGGTCGCCTCCGCCATGGACCGCTTCGCCGAGGCCGCAGGCACCTCGATCGTCGACTTCATCGACGACAACATCCCGACGTTCGGCTTCGACGTCAGCGGCCGCGTCGCGATCGACTACGGCTCGAGGCGAGTCGAGCTCGAGCTCTCCGAGGACTTCGACGTCCTGGTCCGGGACATCGAGGCTGGCACGCTGCGGCCACACCTGCCGAGGCGAAGAGAGACCGACGACGAGGCGCTGGTCGGCCTGCAGCGCGCACGCAAGGCCCGCGTCGTCAAGAACGTCCCGCGGCTCGTCGACCTCCTCTCGAGCCGCTGGTTCGACGAGGCGCTCGTGACGTTCCGGACGTGGGCGCCCTCGCGCTGGCGCGAGGTCTTCTCGACACACCCCATCCTCTCGAGGCTCGCGCGCACGATCGTGTGGAGCTCCCACGACCCGGACACCAGGGAGCTCATCGCTGACTTCATGGTCGACGAGACCGGCGAGTTCTTCGGCCGCGACGACGTCCTAATCGAGGTCGACGGCGCGCACGTCATCGCCCTCGCTCACCCCATCGAGCTCGGCGCGGCGAGGTCCAACTCCTGGCGAGAACACAAGGTCGCCGAGGGGCTTCACCGCTACGTCGACCAGCTCGCCCGCCCACACGTCCCCGCGCACCTCCAGGCCCAGGCCTGGGAGCGACTCCGACAGGCTCCTGCTCCCCGCAAGCTCATGAGGGCCATGCGCAGGCACCCGCGATGGGAGCACCACGGCAAGGACGTGAGGCGCGCGCTGCCACACCTCGACCTGGAGCTGAAGCTGACCATGAAGCGACACGGCAAGCGACTCACGTCGCCGCTCCCGACGCGCATCAGCACCGGGGAGACGCTCTCGTTGGACGCGCTGCCCGCGCGCGTCGCCTCCGAGTTGCTGCTCGAACTCGACCGCGCCATCACCTGACGCATCGACCAGCCAGAGCCCTCGCCGAGCAAGCGGACGTATCCCGGAGGAGGCAGGACTTGCTTCAGTTATTATGTCTCAATATAATACAAGCCGCGCGCACAGGCTCTTTCGATTTCAATGGAACTTCATGTGCGTATGCGAGATCCTCGCGCACCAAAAGATAGAGTGTCCACCACGCAAAGGAAACCACGCATGACTCACCGACTCACGGCCCCGTTCGCCGCCACGCTCGCCCTCTCCGCCTGCTCCTCGACCTCCGCCGGGAACGCCGACGAGACCACCGACGCCGTCGAAGAGTCGCAGCCCGTCATCGACCGCGACGCACGCGCGAAGGCCGCGTTGAAGGTCGTGAGCGCGTTCGCCTCCAGCACGAAGAGCTACTTCATGAGTGAACAAATGGTCACGGCCGACGAGCCATGGCACACCAGCGTGTACGGCAACGGCTATCCCATCGAGTGGTCCCTCTACTCCTTCGCCGGTGGCCCAAACTTCACGTTCACCACACACACCATCATCCCTCGTGGAGGCGAAGCGCTCCCGGCCACGCTCGACGCCTCCAACCCCATGGCCGCCGCGGTGCTCGCCACCATCGATGTCGACCTCTCGGGTGATCACCACTTCCGCTACACCTACAGCACCGGACCAGGCACGGGCCCCGACGCCTCGGCCCTCATCACCGCCGAGGCGGACTTCGACCCGGCCTCTCCCGAGGTCCACACCATCCTCGTCGAGCTCGAGATCGACAACGAATCCCAGGAGATCATCGTCCGACCCCCCGTGACGATGAACGAGTTCATGTGACGCGTACTCTCACCGGATGAGCCTCGCCTCTCTGTGCCAACCCTGCGCGCGCTCGATCCGCTCGTAGCCCATGTCGCTCACGTTCCCACCCCTCATCGCCAGCATCCTCATCGAACCCAGCCAACGCGACATCGAAATGTACCTCGCGGTCGCGTCTCCTATCGCGTTCTGGCGGACGTCGAGCTCTCGCAGCCTCGATATGTGCTCGGACTGAGCGAGCGGGATCACGCCGTCGTCGGTCGCACCGACGTTCACGATCATGAGGACCTCTAGCCCGCTCATGTGCGGCGACGTCGCCAACGCAGTCACCCCTCGATCTCCTATCGGGTTCCCGTTTAGCACGAGCGTCTTCAACCTCGAGAGGTGCGGCGCGCTGGCGAGGCCCTCCACGCCTCGCCCGCTGATCATGTTGTCGTAGAGGATGAGGCGCTCGAGGTTGTCCAACCCCTCGGCCGACGCGATCGCCCACGCGCCCTCGTCTCCGATCTTCTGCCCGCCCAGGATGAGCTCGCGCAGGTTCGCCGCGTTGGGCGACTCGACGAGCGCCGCCGTCCCCCGCGCTCCCATCGTGCAGTGGTAGGAGCTCGTCTCATCGAGTTGGAGTTTCTCGAGCTTCGTCAACCACTTCGACGACGCGAGCGCCTGCGCACCCTCCACGCAGACCTCGTTCATCGCCAAGTTCAGGTCCCTCACACTCGACAGCCGCTCGGAACCCGCGAGCGCGGCCACCGACGACCCGTTCAGCTTCGTATCGTAGAGGCTCAACCTGCGCAGCTGCCGCGCGAGCGCGGAGCCAGCGAGCGCCGCGGCGCCGACCTCTCCGACCTCGTTGTGCCCGACCTCGAGCGACGTCAGCGACACCAACTGCCCCACACTCCACAGCGGCTCGAGGTCCCTCGCCTCCAGCCCGTTCGACACCATCGAGAGCGATCTCAGCCCACGTACGCGAACCGAACCCACGAGCGCGGCGAGCTCGGCGCGGCCGAGCGGGACGCTGTGGAGCTTGAGGTCGCGCAGCTTCACGTCGTGGGTGGTTCTGAGCAGAGCCGCCAGCGTCGACGCCTGTCCGATCTCGAGCTTCTCGGCGAGCTCCAACCATGGGCCGAACTCGTCCACGCCCGCGAGCGCCCTCCCCCCTCGGACCTCACGCGTCCAGCTCGGCCAGCTCGACACGTGCGCCAACGCTCGACCATGCACCTCACGCCCGTAACGCTCCGGGTCGCGCTCCCACGCCTGGCGCGCGAAGGCGACGATCTCCTGGAACCCCTCGCGGCTCGCCTCGGGGTGGCGGGCGAGCACGTCCTCGAGCCCAGCGGCGCTCACTGAGACGGGAGGATCGACGGGCGGCGTATGCTGAGCAGGCGCGACCGACGGCGCGGCGAGGGCACACAGCAGCGCGAAGGAGAAGAGCGGCTTGGACAGCGCAGGCATCGAGACCCTCCTGGGCGATGGACGGAGCGTGGACTCCCGTCACGAACGACCGATCGGTCAAAAAGATCCAAACCCGGCCGCGTCGCTCGTCGAACACCGGTCCAGGAATGACCTCGCGATGCTCATGCTCGGGCAGGCCTCGATCCGCGACGTGCTGCTGTTCCCGGCGATGCGGCCCGAGTGAGACGTCGAGGCGACTATGCCATGTCCGGGTGCCTCGCCGCCGCGACCACGATCCGCGTCACGCGCTCGCCGAAGCGCCTCTCGACCTCGGACAGGCCGAGCTCGCGGCGCTCGCCTCGCGGCGCGAGAAGCAGCAGCTCCTCGGTCCCCTCACCCACCGTGTACACGTAGCCGATGGCGAGCTCGCAGCACGCCCTCGCCCGCGCCATGACGTCGAAGAAGCTCACCTCCTCGCCAGGGGACGGGACGTAGCGTCCGAGCTCGACGACGTAGAGCTCGTTGCCCTCGATGTCGAGCAGCTCCCGGTAGACCATGCCGCGCTCGGTGTCGTGGGCCTGTCTCTTATACACATCTCCGAGCCCACGAG
>CAJXPN010000284.1 GCA_913058025.1 uncultured Myxococcales bacterium
ACGAGATTTCTGCCTGTCTCGTGGGCTCGGAGATGTGTATAAGAGACAGGTTCGGGACTGGGCGACCAGGATACGCCGCTGCGCCAGCATGAGCGGCAGCGCGTGGGAGTCGGTCGAGCGCGAGCAGCGCTCCCGAGCGTCCGGGTTGGAGTGGGGACCCCTGGCCAGGAGGTGGTCGGAGGTGTGGTCCGAGGCAGCGAAGGGCCTGTGATTGGAAGATGTTGGGGGGTTGCCGTTGCGACCCAGAACCATGTGCGCTCGGTTGATGTCGTCATGGCTTGATGACACGGCAACCTGATAGCGGTTAGAATCCGTGATGAAAGTGAAATATGTGTATAGTGCCAGATTGAGGATTAGATGTGACCACCGACAAGCTCTCGGCTAAGGCGGTCCTGGGTAAGATCTTGCTGATCGAGGATGAGGAGGACTTCGCGCACGCGATCGGCCTCATGCTCAGACGCGCAGGATACACCTTGGAGTGGGCGTCTACGATGACTCAGGCGGCCAAGCTGCTCGACGATCAGGTCTGGGATCTCGTGTTGCTCGATCTTACCCTGCCCGACGCTCAGGGGAGCGAGACGATCACGTCGGTGCAGAAGCACCAGCCGGAGTGCCCCGTCGTGGTGCTCACGGGGCACAACGACGCCGAGTTCGCGGTGCAGTCCTTGAGGCTCGGCGCGGCGAACTACCTGACGAAGCCGGTGCGCCGGCGCGACCTCCTGAGCGCGCTGGAGGACTCACTCGAGCAGCGCCGCATCAGCGCGCGCGTGGGTCAGATCAACATGGGGAACGGCCGGGTGCGCGTGCTCGGCGAGTCGGCGGCGTGGAGGGAGTCGCTGGAGATGATCCACGCGGCGGCGGCGGCGTCGCGCACGACCGTGCTGTTGACGGGTGAGCCCGGCGTGGGGAAGGAGGTCGGCGCGAGGCTCATCCACGAGTCGAGCGTGGAGCGGGACAGACCGTTCGTGGCGGTGAACGTGGCGTGCCTGCCGGACACGCTGGTGGAGTCGGAGCTCTTCGGCCACGAGCCCGGCGCGTTCACGGGCGCGCGCGGCACGAAGCGGGGGCTGTTCGAGATGGCCGACGGCGGCACGCTCTTCCTCGACGAGATCGGTGAGCTCCCGATGCCGTTGCAGGCGAAGATGCTGCGCGTGCTCGAGGGGCACCCGTTCAGGCGCCTGGGAGGAGAGCGCGAGATCTCGCCGACGTTCCGCCTCGTGAGCGCGACGAACCGCTCGCTTAGCGACCTCGTCGCCCAGGGCGGGTTCAGGGCCGACCTCTACCACCGCCTCCGCGTGCTCGAGATCAAGCTCCCGCCGCTGCGCCAGCGAGGACCAGACAAGGAGAAGCTCGCGCTGTACTTCCTCGCGCGCCTCGGCGCCGAGATGGGCTACGAGCGCCCGACGATATCACCCGACGCGCTCCAGGCCATCGAGCACTACGCCTGGCCAGGGAACGTGCGCGAGCTGCGCAACGTGATGGAGCGCGCGCTGGTGTTGAGCCGCAACGGCTTCGTGGTGTTGAAGCACCTCCCCTCTGAGCTCCGAGAGCCCGAGGGCGCCGGAGGCCAGAGCTCGCCGGAGGACTGGGTGGAGGGCGAGTGGTCACTCGACGCGGCCATCGCGCGTCACCTCGAGCTCGTGATGGGTAGGTGTGAGGGGAACATCTCTCAGGCCTCGCAGGTGCTCCAGATCACGCGCCAGACGCTGCGTCGGAGGTTGCGCAAGTACGGGATATACGAGGAGGCATGAGGTGGATGGGGTGTGTGTGATCTCGGAAGACGAGCCCCTCATGGCCGAGGTCATGGGGCGTATGGTCGCGCGCGTCTTCCCCCATGTCGATATCCGCACCTTCACAGAGTCTCGCCCTGCGATGGAGTGCATCGTGTCGCAGCGGCCCTCGATGCTGATCACGGACCTGGTGATGCCTGGGTACAGCGGCGCGGACCTGATCGACGCGGCGCGTTCGCGGTGGGGGGACGTGCCAGTGATCCTGCTCACCGCCTATGGCCCCGTGGGCACCAGCGTGCTTCGCTTCGAGACGTTGAGTTACTTGCGCAAGCCTTTCCGCTCCCCAGATTTGCACAGAGCGTTGGATGAGTCGCCGACGCGCGTGGGCGTAGGCGCGAGGGCGGCGGCCTGGGACGTGATGCGGTTGCGCGTGCTCGCGGGACAGTCTGGCAGCCTCACCATGTTCCGCGGGGAGGACGCGGCGGGGACGGTCGGTCTCCACCGCGGCGCGCTCGTGCACGCGGAGGACGCGTCCGGTGCGGGCAGGGAGGCGTGGCGCAGGATGTGGAACGACGGCGAGGTGTCGGGCGGCGCCTTCGTGCCCGGCGGGGTCTACGATCAGAGCATCGCGATGAGCCACCCCGAGCTCATCACCAACCTCAACGAGGAGGAGGAGACGTGAGCGACCGGTGGAGCAGAGATCGTGAACTCACGGATGGGCGAGTGCGCTCGGAGGAGCAGGCGGGTGGGGTCGTGTCGACCCTCATCCTGAGCTCGTCTGGCCAGGTACTCTTCGTCGACCCATCCTTCTCGGTGCAGTTCGGGTGCGTGCCCGTGGAGGTCGTCGGCGCGGAGATCGGGGAGGTCGTGTTGAGGAGCACGTCGTCGCTGGGCGGCGACGCGTTGGGGTCGCTCGTGGCGGAGCGTCGAGAGGTTCGAGGCTACGTCCGTGACCTCCTCGTCTCGGTGAACCTTCGCCGCGTCGGCCTGATGAACCAGCGCGGGCGCGCCGAGATCAGCTCGTTCGGCCTCCCGGGGGCGTTGCTCGAGGGCGAGTCCGTGTTCCTGGTGGCCACGGTCGTGCGCCTGGGGGCGATGCGGGCCGAGGTGGAGTCGCAGCTCAGGGGGGTCGTGGGGAGGGTGATGTCGGGGTTCGCGCATGAGGTGCGTAACCCTCTGGCCGCGATCACGAGCCTCTCCGAGGCGGTGATGTTCCTGTCCGATGACCCCGACGTCGAGGACACGCTCCAGCGCATCCCCGCGCTCGTGGATCGCGTGGAGTCGCTCATCCAGCTCCTGCTCGCCTACGGGCGGCCGACGGAGCCCAGGCTGGGGTGGCACAAGCTCGGGCACATCGTCACCACGGTGCTCGAGGTGTTGAGCCACTCGGGGGTGGTCTCCGACGTGCCGGTGAGGCCCGCGAGCCTCCTGGAGTCGGAGCTCCACGTCGACGACACCCAGGTCGTCTCGGTGCTCACGAACCTCCTCCAGAACGCGGCCCAGGCCGGGGACGGCTCGGCCCCCGAGCTCCGGCTCGGCGTGTTGGAGGTGGGGGGCGAGTCCCTCGAGATCGCCATCGACGTCGTGGATCGTGGGCCTGGCGTGCCCGAGGGGCTGCGGGACAAGATCTTCGAGCCGTTCTTCACGAGGCGAGCCGGCGGGACGGGTCTCGGGCTCGCGCTCGCGCGCGATCTGGCGAGAATGAATGGAGGGGACGTCACGCTCGTCTCCACGGGGACCTCGGGGTCGACGTTTCGGCTCCTGCTTCCCATGGGCGCGCGACGTGCGACGCCCTGAGGACCTCCATGAACGAACGGGTAGAGAATGACGATGACGATGAAGAGCGCGTGGTTGGGTGTGTATGGCGCGGCGGTGGTCGCCTCGGCGTTGGGCTGCATGTTGCCTTCGGGTGGGTACGGCGGAGAGCAGAGGGGGTTCGTCCAGGAGCAGCCAGGCGTCGACTTCTGCCCTCAGCGCCTCCCGGCGGCGCAGGAGCGGATCGAGGACCTCTACGATCGCGCCCAGGGCACGAGCCGGCGTGACGAGATGCGCGCGGAGGTGCGAGACCCGATGGGGAACGTGATCTCGGTGAGCATGAGCTTTGGTGACGACGGCGCGGTGCTGCTCGACTCGGTGGAGACGGGGCTGTCCGACATCGTCCTCGATTGCGGCGACGCGCTCTCGGACAAGGAGTGCTTCGTAGAGGTCTTCGTGGACGGCGAGAGCCTGCTCGAGCTCGGCCCCACGACCTCGGGGCGCGTGCCGATGCGTTGCCTCCCTTCGGGGGACAGGCTCATCCGCATCGACTCGGTCGCGACGACGCTGTTCGAGGGAGTGGTCCGGCTCGAGAGCGACCACGAGTACCTGGTGACGATCGCGCCCGAGTACGAAGGTGGCGAGCCGACGCTGCTGATCAATACGGTGAACCGGATGATCGATCGCGTCCCGCCGGTGCCGACGTACGAGAACACGGCGGCCGTGGGCGGCGGCGCGTCGGCTGGGATCACGATCAGGGAGGGTAGGCACACGACGGAGGCGACGGTGTCGGTCGGTGGCGGCGTGGCCGAGGTCGAGCACCGAGAGGCGCACGCCGAGGATCGCTTCGACGCGCACGAGGCGGTGATGTCGTCGTCGAGCTTCGCGCGCCTGCTCAGGCAGGTCGACGACGAGATGGGCTCGGACGCCGAGCTCCGGGTCGTGCGCGCGGCCGCGGCCCACAACCTCTTCACGAGCGCGCAGGTCGCTGCTCTGGTCGAGGTCGCGACGATGCGCGGGACCCGGGTCGAGGTCGCGGTGATGCTCTACCCGGTGGTGGTGGACCCGGAGTACTTCCACGAGGTGCTCGACGCGTTGACCTTCGACGCGAGTAAGCGAGAGGTCGTCGATCGTCTCGGGCTCTGAGCCAGAGCAGAACGAGGCGGCGACCATTGTGGTCGCCGCCTCGTTTGGTCTCATCAGGGACGAGTCACTCGCCGGCGTCGAGGCGCTCGCTGCGGAGCTCGTCGTAGCGGCTCTGGCCACGATCCTTGAGGTCGTCGAGGCGGTGACGCAGGTCGCCGCGGAGCTCGTTGCCGCCCTTGGGGGCGAAGAGCACGCCGAGGGCGGCGCCGACCACGAGGCCAGCGCTGAAGACGCCGATCGCCGGGAGGATGAGGTCGTTGGGGTCACGCTTGCTCTCGAGGCCGAGGCGGTCGAGCGCGGTGGAGACGCCAGTGTCGTAGGTGTTCGTGAGCTGGCTGTTGAGCTGGTTCAGAGTGTTGCGCCAGTCGATCATGTTGGGGCTCCTGTTGAGTGGGTTGTTCACGTTGTATGTCTCTGTTGTGAGGGATAGGGGACGGTCGCTCAGAGGTCGCTCAGGCTCTGTTGAGCCATCGCCTTGACTTGAGTGACGACGAGCGGGATGAGCACGGCGCGCATTCCCATCTTGAGGACGCGTCGTGAGAAGGGCGTGAGTAGCCCTCCCGCGACGAGGTATCCTGCGCCCGCGGCAGCGGCCACGACGACGTAGGGGTTGTCCTTGTAGACGCGGACGAGCGGGTTCGTGGAGGGGGCGACGTCGTAGATCGCCTCGTCGGCTCCATCGTGCGCGTGTGTCATGCGTGGTTCCTTTGTGTGGGCGAGGAGGTGTTCAGACGATCCAGCGGCGCGAGGCGAGGCTACCCAGGAGGTACCCGACGCCGAAGGCGCCGGCGACCGCGATGAGCGGCTGGTCTCGGATGAGGTTCATCGCCGTGGCGTTGAGCTTCTCGAGCTGCTCCTTGGACCCAGAGACCTGCTCTTCGAGCGCGTAGAGGCCCTCCTCGAGCTTGGCTGCGAGCTCGGCTGCGTCCGTGGTCTCCTCGTCGATCTCTTGGGCGTGTTCGCTGCTCATGTAGGCTCACTCTGTCGTGTGGAGCGCGCCGAACGTGCGGCGCGCTCGGTCGCTTGGTGCATCGAGGGACGCACGGTCAGGTCGTTCGGGCGTGCACAAACCTTGTGTTGACCCCCTCCAAAGTCAAGCAGGAACGCGATCGGGATCACTCCCGAAAGCCGATGTAGAATCCGATCGCGGCGGCGACACCGACGAGCCGCCAGGGGTGCTCGCGAGCCCAGCGTCGTGCATCGAACGCGTCGAGCGCGCGCGACTTCAGGCCGTCGGCGTCGCGCTGGAGATCATCGAGGCTCTCCTCGATCTGGAGGCGAGAGTCCGCGATCGCTCTGCGCAGCTCCGCGGCCTCCTGCACGAAGACACGCTCGTCTGTCTCGAGGTCCTGGTAGGAGAGCTGCTCGCCCCCCTTGGCCATCCACGACGGTGAGCGCTCGGGCGAGCGCGTCAGCTGGCCCCCGCGGTCGGCTCCGCCTCGACCGTCGCCTGGAGCCGCTCCAGGGGCTCGCTCGGGGTCTTGTCCATCACCTCGTTCTTGGCCCACGTCGTGCTCCTCTCGATGGCGGTCTGTGTGTAGTAGCCGTAGTAGCGTTGCTGGACTCGCGTCGCGAGCCCCATCAGTGCGACGCCTCCGCCCACGAGGTTCACCAGCGCCAGCAGCTGTCTCTTATACACATCTCCGAGCCCACGAGACAGGCAGAAATCTC
>CAJXPN010000285.1 GCA_913058025.1 uncultured Myxococcales bacterium
GCCTGTCTCGTGGGCTCGGAGATGTGTATAAGAGACAGGGTGTTCCCGGCGAGGTCGAGCGCGGTGGCCGTGATGACGTTGAGGCCGGTCGTGAGGGGCGCGTCGAAGCCGAACGTGCCGTCGTCTGCGACCTGGACGATCTGCTCCCCGATCTTGACGAGGTCGAGCCCGGAGCCGAGCTCCTCGACGCGTCCCTCCACGCGGACCTTCGTGACGTCGGCGGCGACGTAGAGCCCGCGCTCGGGGCTCGTGAGCGTGAGCGTGGGCGAGCTCCCGTCGACGGTGAAGGTCACGAGGTCGCTGACCGAGTCGAGCTGGGCGACGACCTCGGCGTCGCCGTCGTCGAAGTCGAGCGCGACCTCGAACGCGCCGCCGACCACGGCGACCTCTCGCCCGTTCACCTCGATCTGCTCGGCGTTCTCGGCGCGGCCGCGCACGCGGACGCGGCGCTCGCTCACGACCTCGCCTTGTTGCGGGGAGGTGATCTCGATGGTGACCTCGGGCCCTGGCTCCTCGACCGGGTCGGCGCACCCCGCCGCCACACACCACGCCACACAGATCCACGCCAAAGCGCCCAGAGGCCTCTTCATATCGCCGCTCCTTCACGTCCGTTCGGGTCGAGTCGGGCGCATTGTCCATGTTCTCGCCGGGCTCTTCAACTTCGCAGGGGCCCCGACCGCTCATCTCCCCCCTCGACCGCTCACCCCTGGAATTCGACCGCTCGCCCCCGGCGCTTAGATTGACTGGAGGTGGTGAGGATCGCTACGGTTCTTTCAGCACGCACGCGTGACCCACACGCGCAAGACGCGACGAGGTAGACCCATGAGCACCGAACGAACCCAAGCCATCCGCCTCTTCGAGGTCGGGCCCCGCGACGGGCTCCAGAACGAGGACGCGATCCTGTCGGTCGAGAGCCGCGTCGAGCTCATCCACAAGCTCGTCGACGCGGGCTCGAGAGACATCGAGATCGGCAGCTTCGTGCACCCCAAGTGGCTGCCCCAGATGGCCGCGAGCGACGAGGTCGCGCGAGCCATCGACCGCAAGCCCGGCGTGAACTACTGGGGGCTCGTGCCGAACATGCGCGGCCTCGAGCGCGCCATGCGCGCCGAGGTCTCACACATCGCCGTGTTCGTCTCGGCCTCCGAGACCCACAACCACAAGAACCTGAACCGCTCGATCGAAGAGAGCGTCGCGGGGGTCGCCGAGATCCTGGCCGAGGCCAGGCCCGCCGGGCTCACCGCGCGCGCCTACATCTCGATGGTCTTCGGCTGCCCCTACGAGGGCGAGATCGACTTCTCGGACGTCCTCGAGCTCGGTGACCGCCTCATCGACATGGGCGCCGACGTCATCGCCCTGGGCGACACGACCGGCGTGGGCACCCCGCTCCAGGTCCGCAGAGAGTGCGCCAGGGCGCTCGAGCGCTGGGGCGTCGAGCGCGTCGCGCTCCACCTCCACGACACCCGCGGCATGGGCGTCACCAACGCCATGAGCGCCTTCGACGTCGGCGTGCGCGCCTTCGACTCGAGCGTCGGCGGCATCGGCGGCTGCCCCTTCGCGCCCGGCGCCGCGGGGAACCTGGGCACCGAGGACCTGCTCTACCTGCTCGAGTCGCTGGGCGCCGACGCGGGCGTGAGCCTCGAGGCCGTCTCCGAGATCGCCCTCTGGCTCCAGGACGTCAACCACATCAACGTCCCCTCCCGCTGCACCAACTACCTGCGCTCCCAGCGCGCCGACCGCGGATGAAACTCATCTGACCGATATCTGCTGAACGCCTACTTCGGTTTACTCGCTCAGGTGGCTCGATCTTCGGGGGTCACTGCACCCGCTCCTGTCGGTATTTTTTGCCTTGCACGAAATGACACCAGGTGCCATAAACAAGTCCCCAAGTGCCAAAGACACACCGGAGCACCCATGAAGACCTCGACCACACTCATCGCGTCGCTCGCCCTGACCACCCTCCTCGTCTCCATCCTCGGTTGCATGAACTTCGACGACGGCTCTGAGGGTGCGTGCGTGCGGGGTATGTTCGACGATGGACCGCCGATCAGGCTCCCCGACCACGGCTCCCACCAGGTCTTCGCTGGGGAGCGGAGCTGGGAAGCGATCTACGAGGACTCGTGCCGCGTCGACGCACGGTTCATCTCCGAGATCCGTCAGGTCGGCGGCGACGGCGCCCTCGTCGCCACCCGCGAGGGCGACGCCTGGATGCTGCGCGGGAAGCGCGCGGGCCTGGTCGAGCTCGAGGTCGCCGCCGCCCGCGGCCCGAACCTCCTCGTCAAGGCCCAGGTCTACTCGGGCCTGGAGGCCCGCTACCAGTGGGCCGACGACCACCAATCCTCCCACGCGTCCGACTACTGGGGCGAGAACTCCGTCGACACCCGCAAGAGCGGCTTCGCGCTCGTCGCGGGCCAGCCCGCCTACCTCCACATCACCCACGACCGCCCCGGCGAGCCCCGACGCACTCAGGCCGTCGCGCTTCCCGATTTCGACGCCGCGCCCTGGACCGCCGCGCGACTCAGGGCCGCTGAGAACGAGCACATCAACGACACACTCGAGTCCTATCGCCTCGACGTCGACGACGCCCCAGGCTCCTACGTCGTGGACTCCTCCGGGCGCGCCGAGGACGCGCTGAGCTTCGACGTCGTCGAGGCCTCCGAGATCGCCCGCGTCGAGATGTGCGACGGCCTCGACGTGTGCATCGAGTCGGGCGGCCACATCCCGCGCGAATGGCACACTGGCTTCGCCACCGACGTCACGTTCCGCATCGTGCTCTACACCGCCGACGACAAGGTCATCTACGGCGAGCTCCCCGAGGAGATCCTCGTGTCCACCCCGTCGGAGTGGACCAGGGAGCGCCGCGGCGAGCGCAACGTCCAGACCCGCGGGCGCCGCGTCTACGAGTACGGCATCGGCACGGGAGACGAGGAGGGCCCGGTCACGTTCACGATCATGGGCCAGACACATCGCTTCCTCATCAACGACCCGTCCTACTGGGACGACTGGGACGAGAGGAACGGCTGGGGCGACTGAACCTCACGTCCTCCAGCACGGGCGTGATCCACGCCGCGCATGTGGTATACATCCGCGCCAACGAAACAGACGCCGGAACCACCCCCATGGTCGCCGCGACGATGCACGAACACGCAGACACCGAAGGCGCCTCCGCGGATGACCACGACAGCCCGGCGGCGGCCGGCGCGGCCCACGCCGCGCCGGCCCGTTGGTCGCGCTGGGAGCGTTGGGTCGTCGCCGCGCTGTTCGGCCTCTACGCGCTGATCGTGTGCCAGGGCGTGAACGAGGACTTCATCGTCGGGCACCAGGGCTGGGGCGGCTCCATGCGCAGCACCATCGGTCGCAACTACGACGAGGTGGGCTTCACCGCGACCGGCCTCAAGCCGATCAAGAACTGGGAGACCGTCACCGACCTCGAGAAGGCGCGCGTCCACTGGAACCACCCGCCCGCGATCAACCTCCTCGTGGGCGCCTCGTTCAGGGCCTTCGGCGAGTCGAACGCCGCGGCGAGGCTGGTCCCCATCCTCTGCGCGCTCGCGCTCTTCTGGCTCGTCTACGCCTACACTCGCCGACGCTATGGCCCCCGCGAGGCGTGCGCGGTCGTCTTCGTACTCTCGCTGCTCCCGATGCACATGGAGTACGGCAACATGCTCAACTACGAGCCGCTGGTGCTCATGCTCGGCGCGCTCGCGGTGAAGCTCCTCGAGCGGCTGCGAGACCCTCACCACGGCTGGAGCACCGCGCGCTGGGGCGGCGCGCTCGCCCTGCTCTGCCTCACGCTCATGGCCGCCGGGTTCTCCGACTGGCCCGGGTTCATCGTCGCGTTCGCCATCGGGATCGACGCGATCGCCCGAAAGCCCAGACAGTTCGAGATCTTCCTGGCCGTCGGCGTGACCTCCGCGCTGTTCATGGCGTGGTGCGCCTGGTGGCTGACCGCCGACTCCGACCCCGAGCTCCTGCTCAAGCTCGGCAAGAGCCGCTCAGGCGCGAACATCACGCTCGCGCGCCTCTTCATGCGCGTCTTCGACCGCGCCCTGGACTACTACCTCCTGCTCCCGCTGATGCTCGCCACGAGCTGGATCGTCGCGCGCGCACGCTCCCACCGCGAGATCGACCCGCTCGTGAGCGTCTTCACCCTCACGGCGCTCATCTACGCCCTCGCCTTCCGCCAGGGGACCTGGGTCCACGTCTTCTACATCTCCTACATCACGCCAGCCGTCGCGCTGGCCGCGGGCGTCGGGGCGGCGCGATTCACCACGCGGCTCGACACGCCGCGCGCGCGGAACCTCGCGCTCGCGTTCCTCGCAGCGCTCCTCATGACGACGGTCTGGCGCCAGGCAGACGCGACCCATGATCGCAGCTACCAGATCATGGAGCCCAAGAAGCCCTCTCGGGGGTTCCCACGAGACGGCCGCGTGAATCAGATCGCGCTGGGCAAGTGGATCCGCGCCAACACACAGGGCGACGAGCGCTACCTCATCGAGCGAAGGCTCAAGCCGACCATGGGCATGAGGTACTACGCGGCGCGCGCCTACCGCAACGTCCGGCGCGCGCCGAAGACGCCGCGCGCAGGCGACGCGCTCTACGTCACGACCGTGAAGCTCTCGAAGCTCGGGCAGCGCAAGGCGCTCGCGCGCCGGTTCCCCGTCACGATCTTCGGCGACTACCTCATCTACGACCTCCGACGCGGAGGCGAGGTCGATGTCGAGGCCATAAAGCTGGCGCCGTCGCCCATGACGCTCTGGCACGCCTACACGACCTCCGTGATCTACCCACCATATGACGTCGTCGAGGACCCGGCGAGGGCGCTCAAGTCTCGAGGGGCATGGGGTCTCGAGGAGGCTCCGCGCGAGCCGAAGTGAGCCGGTGAGGCCCGCGTCACTCGTCGCCGACGGCCACGAGCTCGAGGCACGAGTACCCGGTGCGCTTGCGCAGGTTGCTCAGGTCGAGGGTCACCTCGCGCACCTCCGGTGAGACCTCGACCGAGAACGCCTTGGAGCTTCGCTTCACGGTGAGCTTTTCGTCACGCGCGCCCGCGCGCAGCGTGGCCTCGAGCCGCGTCCCCTTCTCGACGTGGACCATGCCCGCGACGCGGCGCGTCCCCGAGGGCAACGCGAAGGTCAAGCGGGCGGACCCCGCGTCCGGGATGCCGAAGCCCATGCAGGATGGCTTCTTTCCCTTGCGCGACGGCGCGAGCTTTCGCCTCGGCTCGATCAAGGACTCGTTGCAGCCCTCCCTCGGGTCACGCGAGAAGGGCCGGACGCAGTAGGGGAAGGGCTCGTAGTCGAAGGCGACAGGCTCGCGATGGAGCACCGCCAAGACACGGTCCTTCTTCCCGGGCGCCCACTCGCGCTCGATCGCGCGGTGACCGATCACGAAGGCCGCGACGGAGACCGCCACGGCGCAAGCTACGATCACCGCGACCAGCGCGCGGGCGCCCCTCCGAAGCAGGCGCGGCGACCCGGGCCACCTCAGCGGCGCGTCCGGCGCGAACACACCGACCATGCACGCGAGCGTGAGCAGGAAGGCGAGGAGCTCGGCCGCCCGCTCGACGTTCGTGTCCTCGTAGCTCAGCTCCAGGACACCGCCCGAGCCCACCTCGGCCGTGGTGAAGACGAATCCACCCTTCTTTCGGTGAGGTTTGAGCTCGATCGGCTCGCCATCGAGCCTCGCCTTCCACTTCGGATAGGGGCCCCAGCCGAGGACGAGCTGCGCCTCGTCGCCGACCTCGCGGAGCTCGACCCTGCGCACGTGCGCGCTCCACTCGAGGACCTCGAGCTCTCCCTCTCCCTCCAACCACGCGGCGTGCCTGGGGGTCGGGGCGTCGAACGTATAGAGGTGAAAGAGGCCGTGCGCGGCGAGCAGCGTCACGCCGTCGCGCCTGGTCGGGCCGTGCGTGACGAGGAGCGACGCGCCCAGCTCACGCAGCGTGTCCATGTCCTTGCGCGCGTTGACGTACGAGTAGGCCTGGCAGGGCGGCGTGCGGTTGGGGAGGTATCCGAACCCCGCGCGGGCGGCGGCGATGAGCGCGTACTCGGACTGCTGGCCGCGCTCATGCCAGTAGGCGAAGCGGCGAGGCGCGTCGGGGTGCTCCTCCGCGTACTCCTCGAGTGATCGGGTGAGGCCCGCGATGTCGGACTCGATCCCGGCGTCTTCGAGCGTGAGCGCGCGCGCGGCGGGGCCTGGGACGAGCTCGGGCGTCGCGTGGGCGGCCGCGTGCGCCAGCGGCGAGAGCGCGAGCGCGAGCGCCGCGGCGCGTGGCGCGTGGCGAGCATGCGC
>CAJXPN010000286.1 GCA_913058025.1 uncultured Myxococcales bacterium
ACGAGATTTCTGCCTGTCTCGTGGGCTCGGAGATGTGTATAAGAGACAGGACCACGATCGTCGCGCCGTTCGATGGGCTCGTGCTCGAGGTCGGCGTGTATGTTGGGGAGAGCGTGCGCCCCGCCGACAAGCTCGTCACCCTCGCGCGCACCGACGAACTCGAGTTCTACACCGAGGTCGACGAGTCGTATTACGGCAGGCTCGAGAGCGGGCAGAAGGCCACCGCGGTCTTCTCCTCGAAGCCCTCGGTCACCTACGCCGCCGTGGTCGGGCAGATCGGCCCCGACGTGGACCCCGACCTCGGCGTCCTGCCCGTGCACATCACGCCCGACGCGTTGCCCGAGGACGTCATGCCAGGCCTCTCGGCCGACATCGCCATCGAGCTGCTGCGCATCGAGGGCGCGCGCTCCGTCCCCGTCGACGCGCTCGCGCGCCAGCGCGGCACGTACGTCTTCGTCATCGACGACGGCGCGGCCAGGAGGGTGGACGTCCAGGTGCAGGCCGAGGGCGAAGAGTACGTCGCGGTCACTGGGCTCGACGGCGTCGGGTTCGTCATCCGAAACATCGCGATGATCGAAGAGGGGCAGCGCGTGCGCGAGGCGGCGCCATGATCTTCGACCGCCTGTCATGGACCGTGGCGATCAACGGGTTGTGGGGCTCGAAGCGCCTCACCATGCTCACGACGATCGTGGTGTCGGTCAGCGCGATCCTCGTGATCTTCCTGTCCTCGCTGATCGAAGGCCTGCGCGTCCAGCTCGTGGCGGAGACCACCGGCGCGATCCCGCACGTCGTCATCTCGCCGCTCGAGAAGCGCCCCGTCTCGCCCTCCGAGCTCTCGACCGCCGACGTGCTCGTGCTCGGCAAGCGCAGCACCGCCGTCCGCCAGAAGGAGAAGATCGAGGACTGGAGGCGCCTGGTCAAACGCGTCGAGGGCTTCGACGACTCCATCGTGGCCGTCTCCCCGACCGTCAACGGGCAGGGCTTCGTGTCCGTCGGGGAGAAGCGCGAGGCCGTGAGGATCTCGGGCGTCGAGCCGGCCAACTACGACCGCATCGTCGCCATCGAGCGCAACCTCATCGCGGGCCGCTTCTACAGGATGGCGCCAGGGGAGGTGGTCATCGGCCAAGGGCTGGCGGACTCGCTCGGCGTCACCGTCAACGATCGGCTCCGGCTCAACGCGTCCACCGGCGCGGTGGCGGACAAGCGCGTGACGGGGGTGTTCTCCACGGGCTTCGGCGCCCTCGATGACGGCGCGGTGCTCATGCCCATCGGAGACGCCCAGTCGCTCTACGGGTTGGGCTCGGCGGTCAACGTCATCGGGATCCGGGTGACCGACGTGTTCGAGTCGGAGCGCATCGCGGCCGGGATCCAGCGGCAGGTGACCTACGACGTCAGGGCCTGGACCCAGGACAACCAGCGGCTCCTCGGGGCGCTCGAGGCCCAGCGGCGCTCCAGCGACATGATCACGTTCTTCACCGCGATCGCGGCGTCGTTCGCCATCGCCAGCATCCTCATCGTCCTGGTCACGAACAAGCTCCGCGAGATCGGCATCCTCAAGGCCATGGGCGCGACGCGCAGCCAGATTCAGACGATCTTCGCGCTCCAGGGCACGCTGCTCTCGGCCTTCGGTGGGCTCGTCGGGTGCGTGCTCGGTATCGCGCTGGTGGAGGGGTTGAGTCGGATCGAGGTCGAGAGGGCAGGGAGCGGGCGCGTCGAGGGCCTGTTCCCCTTCTCGCTCACGGCCGAGCTCATCATCGGCACGATGGTCGCGTCGGTGGTGATCGGGTTCATCGCCGCGATGGTCCCCGCGCGGCAGGCCTCCAGGGTCGACCCCATCGAGGTCATACGTGGAGGATAAGGCACCGCTCATCAGCTTCAGGGACGTCAATAAGATCTACGCCGGCGACGTCCCCACGCACGTCCTCCACGACATCGACCTCGACATCTACCCGGGCGACTTCGTCGTCATCCTGGGGAAGAGCGGCTCGGGCAAGACCACGCTGCTCAACCTCATCGGCCTCCTCGACGCCATCACGTCCGGGACCGTCGAGATCCAGGGCCGCGAGGTCAAGACCATCGACGACGACGAGCGCGCGCGCCTACGCAGCGAGTTCTTCGGCTTCATCTTCCAGTTCCACTACCTGCTGCCCAGCTTCGACGTCCTCGCCAACGCGCTGATGCCGTGCAGGATCCGTGGGCGCAAGTACGAGGTCGAGGCCGCAGACCGGGTCGCCCGCATGCTCCGAGACGTGGGCCTGGGCGACAAGTTCCACAGCCTCCCCTCCCAACTCTCTGGCGGCCAGAACCAACGCGTCGCGGTCGTCCGCGCGTTCGCCAACCGCCCGACGCTCGTGCTCGCCGACGAGCCCACAGGCAGCCTCGACTCCAGGACGACCCAACAGGTGCTCAAGCTCATGCACGAAATCCAGGCCGAGACCGGCACCGCCTTCGTCATGGTCACCCACGACGAGGCCATGACCGAGGTCGCGAACCGCGTCGTCGAACTCGAAGACGGCCGCGTGATCCGCGACGAGCGCACGACCGCCTCCTGAGGGTCGACGCGGCGACGCTCAGAGTGGCACGAGCATCGCTTCGATCAGGGCATTGGGGTGGCACTTGTAAGGCAACTCGATTGTCGCCTCGACGGGCTCGTACCCTGGCGCCTCCAGGCGCACGACCGACGTTCCGTAGTCGGGATCGAGGATGCAACCCTCCAGGCCAGGGCGGCTCGTGCCATTTGCTGGCAAGCCCGCGCCCGCGTCTGGCGCCCCACCCGTTGATGTCGAGCAGTCGCACCTCGTGACGCCCTCGGCGCGCTCACCCTCGAGGTTCGTGACCTCAACGGTGATGGTCGCGTCGCCACAGTAGGGCTCCCCGTCGGCGGTGATGTTGAAGGTGATGCGGGGTACGTAGATCGCGTCGCAGAACAGAGCGGCACGTCCCCCGGCGTCGGCGTCGGAGCCGACGCCGACGTCTTCGGCCGGAGCCACCTCGGTCGTCTGGCACGCGACCATGATGGCCAGCGAGAGCCCCAACACGAGCATGTGGTGCATCTTCATCGTGTCGTCCCCTTCGAGCCTGTGGGTTTGAGTGGAGAGCCGAATGTGACAAGTTTCCGCGCGCTCTTCAATGAGTCTACGAAGGCCAGCTCGCCACGCGGGCTCGCCTGAGCGCGTCTCGCGCCGAACTTTCGAGGCGCCGCGCCTCGAGCGCGACCCATCGAACCAGGAGAAGCCATGAGCGAGTCGAGGATCGAGAGCGTCCCCACCAACGTCATCACCGGGTTCCTCGGGGTCGGCAAGACCACGGCGATCCTGGACCTGCTCGAGCGCAGCCCCGAGGGGGAGCGCTGGGCCGTGCTCGTGAACGAGTTCGGTGAGGTCGGCATCGACGGCGCGGCCATGACCGGGGCGGGGCAGGGCGTCGCGATCCAGGAGGTCCCCGGCGGCTGCATCTGCTGCGCCAACGGCGTGATGTTCCGCGTCGGGATCGTCAGCCTTCTCAAGAGCGCTCGCCCCGATCGCCTCATCATCGAACCCACCGGGCTCGCCGACGCCGGCGCGATCCTCGACACGCTCCGGGAGGAGCAGTTCTCCGAGGCGCTCGACGTCCGCGCGACCATCACGCTCGTCGACCCGCGCAAGTTCTGCCACCCCCGCTGGGCCGAGCACGAGGTCTTCGCCGCGCAGGTCGAGGCCGCCGACGTCCTCGTCGCCAACCGCTGCGACGTCACGTCCCAGGAGGACCTCGACGCCTTCGACGCGCGCGCCGCCGCGCTCTTCCCACCCAAGGAGCGCGTCGAGCGCACCGAGCACGGCCGCCTCGACCTCGCCTGGCTCGACGAGACCGCCCGCGACGGCGGCCGCCACCATCACCATCATCATGACGATCATGACCACGACCATGACCACGGCCATAAGCACGACCACGACGGCCCGCTCACCGGCGGCGAGGACGCTGGCGACGGCGTGCGCCGCTACGTCGGCGAGGATCTGGGCGTCGAGACGTACGGCCTGACGTTCCCGGCCGACGTCGTGTTCTCGGCGCGCGAGGTCGCGAGGCTTCTGCGCGAGCTCCCGTCGGACCGCGCGCTGCTCCCCGGCGGGTTCGTGCGTCTGAAGGGCGTGGTGCGCAGCGACGAGGGCTGGGCCTTCGTCCAGGCCGACGAAGACGGCATCGGGTCCAGGGCGACGGGCTGGCGAGGCGACTCGCGCGTCGAGATGATGGCGCCCTCGGGATCGGGCGCCGACTGGCCCGCGATCGAGCGCGCCTGGCGGGACGCGGCGCTTGAGTGAGGGCGCGAATTCGCATAAGGCACAGGGGCTATCCAACACGACGCCCGCCAACGCGGGCCGCACGACCAGGAGCCCCACATGAAGATGCACGCCCTCACGCTCGCCGCGCTCGTCGCCGGCGCGACCCTCTCCACCGGCTGCACCTCCGCCGTCGACGCCTACCTCAAGGACGCCTCCACGGACCTCACCGTCGCGCAGCAGTCCTCGCCCCCGACCTGCACCGAGGGCGACAAGGGCTTCTCCGCCATCGAGCGTGAGTTCGAGGCCGTCGAGCCGGGCACCGACGCCGGCACCATCCGCGTCGCCACGTTCTACACCGTCGTGTGCCGGCGCAACCAGCAGGTCGAGGCGGCCAAGACCGGCGCCCCCGACTCCTTCATCGCCAGCGTCCCGGTCAACGAGGACCTCCTCGACATCATGATCCGCGCCTACGACGAGGAGCCCAACGCCGAGTACCGCTCGCGCATGGACGTCGCCTTCTACTCGCTCGATCACCGCTTCAAGTTCGCGCTCTACGCCGGCATCGTCGAGAACGGCGAGTTCTACCCCGCCCCCGCAGCCCCCCAGGGCACCATGGGCGGCGTCGAGGGCGCCTCGCCCGAGCAGCTCGCCACGATCCAGTCGGCCTGGTGCGAGCTCGCCGGCGGCTCCGAGTACAAGCGCTACATGTCGGGCCTGATCCCGGAGGAGGGCATGCTCGCCATCATGCGCGGCGAGGCGCTCGGCGGGTTGCTCGCCCACGGCTGCACCAAGCGCGTCGACGCCGCGCTGGGCATGTGGCTGAAGGACTTCGACGCCGCCCCCGGCGCCGTCGAGACCAAGACGCGCGACGGCGGCGCCGACATCGACGAGTGGAAGGGCGCCGGCGCCTCGAAGTTCATCGACGTCCAGCTCGCCAAGAAGGGCTTCCCGTCGGCCAACGACATCGGCCAGCTCATCAACCGCGCGGCCAAGTACAACCCGACCGCCGGCAAGGCCCAGGTCTCGATGCTCTCCACGAAGGTGACCTCGTGCGCCGTGGGCGCCGACCTCCTCGGCGGCCTCCAGCTGAACACCGAGCCCGCGATCGCCGACGACGTCGCCCTCTTCCTCAAGCGCCACAAGGGCATGTGCGGCAACTGAGCCGACACGACCAAGGAGACCTATGCGACCCATCACGGGACAGAAGGAGCCGATCATTCGGCTCGTCAGGAAGCTCCAGAGCCCGTCGGGGCGCCGCCGCCAGGGGTGCTTCATCGTCGAGGGCCATGACCTGATCATGCGCGCGCTCGAGTGGGGCGCCGACGTCGAGGGGCTCCTCCTCACCGAGGGGATGGCCACCAGCGAGCAGGGCCTGGCCCTGGCCGCCGCCTGCCCCGTCCCCGCGCGTACTCTCACGCGCGGCCTCATGGGGAAGATCGTCACCGGCTCCAAGCCGTTGCCGCAGGCGATCGCCGTCGTGCGTCGAAAGGTCACCGCGTTGGAGGGCGTCTTCGCCTCCGACTCGCCCCTGGTCGTCGCCGTCGACGGTGGCACCCTCGCCGACAACCTCGGCATGCTCCTGCGCACCGCGGAGGCCTGCGGCGTCGACGGCGTGCTGCTCAGCGAGGACACCGTCGAGGCCTACGGGCGACGCGTCGTCCGCGGCTCCCGCGGCGCCGTCTTCACCCTCGACATCCACGAGGCCGGCGACCTCTCGGTCGCCTACGACCTGGCCGCCGCGCGCGGCGTCCAGATCATCGCCACGAGCGCCAACACCGACGCGTCGTACACCGACGTCGACTACACGCTCCCCTCGCTGATCGTCGTGGGCAACGAGCACACCGGCGTCAGCCCGCTCACCCTCGAGCGCGCCACCCACACCGTGCGCATCCCCATGCTCGGGTCGATCAACTCGCTCAACATCTCCGTCGCCGCCTCGGTCATGTACTACGAGGCGGTCCGGCAGCGGATGGCCGCGCGCTGATCCGCAGGGGCCGCCCGGGCGGCCCCGCTGACGGC
>CAJXPN010000287.1 GCA_913058025.1 uncultured Myxococcales bacterium
TAAGAGACAGGTCTTGCGCTGCGCGCGCGCGCCGCCAGCCATGATCTTCTTGGACATGATGTAGAGGTACTCGAGCTTGCGCAGGAACGACTCGTCGAACTGCGCGTCTCGCTTGGCCTTGGCCTTGGCCATCGTGTGGGGCTCCGGGTGGGGGAGGCGGTCGTGGGTCGTGACGAGGACGGAACGCGCGCCTCGGGGTCTGAGATTCCCACACGGGCGCGGCGAAGGCACGATGTAATGAGGTAGGCGGTGGAACGCAAGCAGCCTACAAGCTCGGCCCATGAGGGTCGAGCGGCGAGCGATGTGCCTTGGGGCGTGAGTGGCCAGCCGAGGAGCGCGTTGGCTGCGTTGAATGTCACGGTCGGGTCGCTTGATGAGCCGTGGGGGCTCTTGCGTGCGGGCGTCGGCTTTGCGCTCATCGAGCCTCTAGAAGATGAGTCGGGGTTCCGATTCGACATGTTGGTGGGAGCTGGTGCCGCGTTGAACCGGTCCAACGACGCCATGCCTTATGTCGATGTGGGCGCACGCCTCGGCTATGAAGGCCACATGGGAGGCGATGTGGTGTTGTCGCTCGCCTACGACGCCACCGTCGGTAAGGACTGGCACACCATAGTCGACACCGACCTGAACGGTGGGATCCTCTCGAATGATGCATTGAGGCCGGCGTCAATGAGCGCGCCGTCGTCGATTTCAAACACGTTGAATGTGAGCGTGGGGCTGCGCAAAGGGCCAAGGTTCAAGCTCGGTCTGACGCAGGGGTGGTTCATTGGTGATGTTGTGAGTCAACTCGACGAAGGCGACTCGTTCGGCATACAGGATTACCTCTTCGTCGGATACTCCGTTGGCACTGCCTGGCACTTCTGAACGAGGTCTGTTTTCACTCACGCGGGAGCGGATCTCCGTGTTCGCCGAAACCCGTAACGCCTTCGTGGCGTCTCCTCTTCATCTGCTCTTCGTGAGGTTCGACCCGAGAGACGACAGGCCATTGTGTTCAGTCGAGCTCGACGCATCCGAACCCGTTGATGACGTCGGTCGCCGCGCACACGTCGGGGTAGAACTCGGCTTCGAATGTGATGCCCCTGCCGCTCGACTGCTCGAACATACAGCAACGACCCTTCCTGCAATCCAGGTTACCAGCGCGGCAGATCGACTCTGAGGCACCGCAAAGGAATGTGCCGATGTTGCTCAGCGAGGTGTTGAGGTTGGACTCCATCTCGTCCGTATCCTCGATGCATACGACGAACAGGTGGCCACAGTAGAACGGTTCGGAGGTCTCGGGATCGAATCCCCGCGGAGCCTTCTCCATGTCACACTGACGGGAGTAGCTTGGCGAAGTGTCTCGCGCTTGGTCGGGCTGGTCGGAGCCGAGGTGTGCGCTGTCCGCGTCGAACGGGGTCGTGTCCATGAGGTCAGCATCCCTCGTCCTCTCCCCTGGGTCCCGGACGCGGTGTGGTTCGTTGTCCGCCGAGCACGCTCCCAGGAGTAGGGACGCCATGAAGCGCATGGCAACCGATCCGCGTACCTTCGAGTTGGTCGGGCGGCGTGTCATGGAGTGTCCCCTGGTGATGCTGTGAGCCGTGAGGCGGCCCATCCGGGCCGCCTCACGGCGAGGCGTCACGCCTTCTCGGGCGTCTTCTTGATGATCTCGGCGAGGATGTCGTCGGCGCTCACGCCCTCGGCCTCGCCCTCGAAGTTGAGGATGACGCGGTGGCGCAAGGCGGGGATGGCCGAGGCGCGGATGTCGTCGTTGGAGACGTTGAGGCGGCCGTCGAAGAGCGCGCGGATCTTCGAGGTCAGCAGCATCGTCTGGGCGCCGCGAGGCGAGGAGCCGAAGCGGACGTAGCGCCTGGTGATGTCGGGGGCGAGCTCGTGCTCGGGGTGGGTGCCGTAGAGGATGCTCAGGGCGTAGTCCTGGACGTGGCGCGCGGCGGGGATGCCGCGCGCGAAGGCGCTCATCTCCAGCAGGCGCTTCTGGTTCACGACGCGCTCGAGCACGGGCGTCTCCGACGAGGTCGTGCGCTCCATGATCGTGTGGAGCTCGTCGAGCTTGGGGAAGCGGACGTGGAGCTTGTAGAGGAAGCGGTCGAGCTGGGCCTCGGGGAGCGGGTAGGTGCCCTCCATCTCCAGCGGGTTCTGCGTGGCGAGCACGAAGAAGGGCATGTCGAGCTGGTAGGTCTCCTTGCCGACCGTCACGCTCTTCTCCTGCATCGCCTCGAGCATCGCCGACTGGGTCTTGGGCGTGGCGCGGTTGATCTCGTCGGCGAGCACGATGTTGGAGAAGATCGGGCCGCGCTCGAACTTGAACTCCTTGTCTCCGTCGTCGGACTCGATGAGCACGGTCGTGCCCAGGATGTCCGAGGGCATCAGGTCCGGGGTGAACTGGATGCGCGAGAAGTCGAGGCCGAGCGTGGACGCGAGCGACCTCACGAGCATCGTCTTGCCCAGGCCGGGCACGCCCTCGAGCAGCGCGTTGCCGCCCGAGAGCAGGCAGATGATGACGCCGTCGATGATGTCGCGCTGGCCGACGATCATCTTGCCGACCTCGTCGCGGATCTTGGCGCAGTCTCGCTGGAACGCGTCTCGCTGCTCCTCGATCGAGGGGCCCTTGCTGTCTGCCATCTGTGTTCTTCCGTTTGGGCGTGGTGGTGTCGTATGTGGCGCGAGCGCGTCGCGTCCGTCGACGTGTGTGGTTCGTGTTCGTGCTGTGTATGAGCGGGTCAGCTTGAGGCCTCGCGGGTCAACCCGCAAGCCCCGAGGTTGGCGGCGCGCTCACTCTTCTCGAGGCTGGATGAGCTGGAAGTAGCGTTTGACGTAGAAGCGGTAACCCTTGGGCACCTTCTCCTTCTCCATGACCTCCTCGACGACCTCCTCGTACTCGCCGTAGACCTTCTTGTAGTCGCGTGAGGCGAAGCCCTCCTCGCTGGCGCCCTTGATGATCTGGGAGCTCGAGGCGCCGGACTCGCCCTTCTTGCCGTTGACGTTGGCGTCGTAGCGGTTGCCCTTGAGGTCGGTCTCGTCACCCGGGGTGCGGTCGCCCTTGCCCTTTCCGGACTCGTTGGTCTCCTGGGGCTCGCCGCCCTGACCCTCCCCCTGGCCGGGCTTGCCCTTGCCCTCGCTCTTGCCCTCGCCGTCCTTGCCCTGACCTTCGCCCTTGCCCTGGCCCTCCTTGCCGTCCTTGCCCTGACCCTCTTTGCCCTGGCCCTCCTTGCCCTGGCCCTCCTTGCCCTGCTGACCCTTCTGCTGGCCCTCCTTGCCTTCCTTACCCTGCTGGCCCTTCTGACCCTGCTGACCCTGCTGGCCTTGCTGGCCCTCCTGCTGGTCCTTCTTGCCGGCGCGGCGCATGAAGTCCTTGACCTGCTCGCCGCGCTCGCCGTCGCCGTCCTGCTTGCCGGAGCGGCGCATCGCCTCGCGGGTCTCCTCGATCTGCTTGCGGACGTCCTCGCGGGCCTGGTCCTTCTTCTGCTGCTGGCCCTTCTTGCCGAGCTCTTCGGAGGCCTTCTTGCCGGCCTTTCCTGCCTGCTGCTTGTAGTTGGGCTGGTCCTTCTTCTCGTCGGACTTGCTGCCGTTCTTCTTCTGCGCGGCGCCCTTGCGCATCTTGTCGGCCATGTCCTTGGTCTGGCGGCGCAGCTGCTTGAGCTGGCGTCCCTGCTCGGTCTCGGAGGCGGACTTGTTCTTCTGCTGGGCGGCGTCGCGCTCGGCCTTGGCGCGGTCGAGCTTCTGCTGGTCCTTCTTGGAGAGCTTGCCCTTCTTCTGGAGCTTCTTGGTCAGCGCGTCGATCGTCTTCTGGTGCTTCTCTGCGAGCTTCTTGAGGGCGGGGTCCTCGGGGTCGATCTTGTCGGCGAACTTGTCCATGAGCGAGGCGAGCTGCTCGAGCTGCTTGTCGGACAGCTCACCCTTCTCGAGCTTGTCGGCGAGCTTGTCGAGCGCCTCGCTGGCCTTGGAGAGGTCCTCCTCCTTGAACGCGTCCATGAGGTCCTTGAGGTCCTCGTTCTCCTCGATCGCCTTCTTCTCCTCCTTCGAGAGCTCCTCGGCGGCCTCCTTGAGCTTCTCGGTCAGAGCCTCGAGCGCCTCGTCGCGCTTCTCCTCCTCGAGCCGCTTGTCGAGCTCGTCGAGCTTCTCGAGGAACTCCTTCTCGGAGATGGCGCGGTCCTCGACCTCGTCGAGGAGCTCGTCGAGCTCCTCGAGGATCTTCTTGACCTCGGGGTCCTCGACGCCCTCGAGCTGCTTGCGGAGCAGGTCGACGCGGTCCTTCTCGAGCTCGAGCGTGGCGGCGTCGAGGACGCGCGCGTGCTGGGGCTCGAACTCGGGCGGCAGCTCGCCCTCGAAGCTGGGCGGCTTGAGCGCGACGAGCAGCGCGGACGCCAGCACGAAGCACACGAGCGGGGCGAGGTCGGTGGGGCGCTGGAACGGCGCCGCGAGGCCCAGGTCGACCTGCGAGACGTAGGCGCGCGCGTCCTCGATCTGGGCGCGCATGACGTCGTCGAGTTCGTCGGACCGGGAGAACGCGAGCGCGCTGGAGAGACGATCGTTGAGCCCGTGCGTGCGGTCGATGCGCTGCGCGAGCGCGATCGGGTCCATGCGCATGATCGCGCCGATGATGGCCGCGCCGAGCGTGATCCCGACGGCGCCGAGCGCGACGTTCGAGAGCTGCGCGAAGGCGATCCAGCCGGTCTTGTAGAGCACGATCGCGGCGAGCATCGCCATGAGCCCGATGACGGCGCCCGTGGTGCCGAACTCCATGGCGCGTTGCGCGCGCAAGCGGTTCGCCAGCCGGCCGACCGCCGCGCGGAGTTCGTGGATCTCGTGGTGTGTGCTCGGCTCGCTCATGCTCTTACGCCTCTCGATGAGGTTCAACGACGTCTGCGCTGGAGGTGCAACGTCCGGGCGCGAAGTCTGGATTCCCAGGCTCGACGCCACGCCGATGGTAGCGCTGGGCGCGCGCGCTGTCGACGCGGCCGCCGATCGCACTGTGTAGGAACCGCGCGCGCGCGGTTTGGATTCAAAATGTGAGGAGGTCGGGCGCGCTCAGCGGCCCAGGAGCGCCTCGAGCTGGGTGCGGACGCAGCCGTCACTGCACGTGACGGCCGTGACCTGCTCGACGAGCGTTCCCCACACGCTCGGGTGCATCGCCGCGCCCAGGCGCGGGTGGCTCGAGCCGGGCGCGACGAGCGCCGCCGCGAACCGCTCCGCCGTCATCCCCTGGTAGGTCGCCAGCTCAGGCGCGCCGTCCGTCGCGCCGTGGCACCCCATACACGTCGCCGTCGCGAGGAGCATCGCCGCGTCGGAGTGATCTGGAGGGGTGGTCGCGGCGTTGAAGGGCGGGTAGCCCAGCTTCATACGCACGCGCTCGACCTCGAGCACCGAGACCTCACCGCCGGCGTTGCCCCACGAGGTGTTCACCCAGGTCGCCAGCGCGGCGACCTGGATGTCGTCGAGCTCCGTGTGGAAGGGCTGCATGACGCCGTTGTATTCGGCGTCGCCGATCTTGATCTTGCCGGCGAGGCCATTGAGGATGACCTCGATGTGGGCGGCGTGCTGTTTCGGGTCGTTGGTCCACGGCACACCGACGAGCGGCGGGAAGACCGTCGGGATGCCCTCGCCCGACTCTCCGTGACACGAGGCGCAGTACTGCCTGTAGGTCACCTCGCCGTCGACGCCCTCGCCGTCGAACTCGGCGAGCGTGGTCTTCGCCCACGTCCTCGGGGTGGAGAGCTGTGTCAGCGTCGGCGGCGAGGCCCACGCGTTCATGTGCGAGGTGAGCTCTGGGAGATCGTCGTAGGGGTCCTGCGAGCGTAAGGCTTCGGGGACCATCGTCATGACGTGCTCGGCGACCATCCAGCGGGCGCCGATTGGGATGTTCGTGTACGAGGCCATCGAGGTCCCCGCGATCCCCTCGGTCAACGTGCTGAACACGCCGCTGGCGCTGGGGGAGTGGCGCCACTCTCCCGCGGCCATCGTGGACCAGTCGCGAGGTCGGGGCCGCAGCGCAGCCGCCGCGGGGCCGTCGCCTCGGCCCTCTTCACCGTGGCACGCCGCGCAGTTCCCCATGAATGTCTCGTTGGCCGTGCGCAGCCGGGCCTCCGGGTCGACCGCGAGCGCGGCCTCCCTCGATTCCTTCAAGCGCGCGCTCGCCCAGCGGTTCTCCGCCTCGACGACGGCGCCCGCTTCCTTGCCCGTGATCGCCTGGGTGAGCGCGCGGCGGTTCACGTCGCCGAGGAACCAGAAGGTGTGCCACGGCGCGGCGTCGGTGCCCGCGGTGATGGC
>CAJXPN010000288.1 GCA_913058025.1 uncultured Myxococcales bacterium
TTTTTTTTCAAGCAGAAGACGGCATACGAGATTTCTGCCTGTCTCGTGGGCTCGACCACCTCACCGGACTGGAGCGCCTGGAGCTGGGCTTCGTCCTCGAGACCCATCTGGCAGGGCGACATCTCGACGTCCGTCACCCGCGCCGCGTAGCGCCACATCGAACCATCACGAGAGGCCACCACGCGCCCGGGCGTCCGCGCGACCTCCGTGAGCGCTGTGTCGGAGAGCGTGTACCAGACGGTCTCGCCCGGCGTGTCCTTCTGCGCGACGGGCACACCAGGGATGAAGACGAGCACGTCACGCGTCGCCACGACCTCACCCGAGGCCGCCTCGACGCCGCCGGTGCTCGTCCCCTCCTCCGAGGTGTTCGGGGTCGGGGTCTTGCACGCCGTCAGCGCGAGGACACAGGTGACGAGCGAAGTGGCGATCGAGAGCGTATGTCGGGTCATCGAGGCTCCAGTGGGATCACGCGAGCTGCTTGAGCAACGCGGCGCCCAGCTCCTTGTCCGTCATGTAGATGTAGGCGGCGTAGCCCAACCAGGTCTGGAGCGACTCTCCCGCCTTGATCGGCTTGCCCGCCTCGACGTTGTGGGCGACGGCGCGCGCGCGACGTCGGATCTCACGAGGCACGCGCGGCGTGCCCTCGCCGTTGACGATCATCCCGGTGACCATCTGACGACGGCCCGAGCGCATGACGCGCGTCTTGTCCGGGTGGATCGTGAACCCCTCCTCGCCGACGATCATCCTGACGCCCCCGAGCAGGCTACCCAGCTTCTCCTCGCCCTCGTGTCCGGCCGGCAGGCTGAACGTGAGGTCGTCGGCGTAGGACGTGTAGCGCCAGCCGAGGTACTTGGAGAGCCCGTCGAGCCGGCGGTCGAGCCTGAGCGCGAGCGCGTTCGTGATCGCGGGCGAGGTCGGGGCGCCCTGGGGCAGGCACCTCGGGCCCATGGCCACGTAGTAGGTCTTGCCGTCGTGCTCGACGACCTCTCGGGGAGGCTCGGTGCACAGCAGCGCGAGCAGCGTCGCGACCTGCTCACGGTAACCCGCCTTGCGGAAGACGCCCTTGACCCTGGGGAACGTGACCGACGGGAAGAAGTCCTTGAGGTCCATCTTCACGATGACCTTCGAGCCCGTGTGGCGCGAGGCGTTGGTGAAGATCGAGCGCCCCCCGATGAACCCGTGCGCGGCGCCGTGGACGGGCAGCCGCTCGGCGATCTCGCGCAGGATCCAGCGCTGAACGGCCTTGAGCTTGGGCTTGGGCGCCCAGATCGCGCGCACGCCCGACCCGTTGTTCTTCGGGATCGTGAAGCGGTCGTAGTGGATCGAGGTGGCCGCCTCGCGGTGGTACGTCAGCCAACGCAGCTCCGGCACGCTCAACCCGAGCGCCTCGGCGAGCGCGGCGGGCGAGTCGAGCTTTGGCAGCTCGTTCTGCGCGATCCGCTCGTCGGCGCGTGGGTGGTCGTACTTGTCCCAGTCGTCGTCGTCGTTCCAGTAGACGCCCTCACCGACGTGGACGACATGGTGGGCGACGTGCGCCTCCCACGTCTTGCGCATCAAGCTCGCGCGCTCGGCGGCCTCGGCCTTGAGCGCGCGCTTGTACGCGGCGAGCTTCTTCTTGCCCATGTCCTCGGTCGGCTTGCGCTCGACCGCCAGGCCCAGCTCCTCGAGCCGACGCTCGACGAACGCCTCGCGGCCCCCCGCGGTCTTGATGCCGGCGTAGACCTTCTCGAGCTCTTCTGTCTTGTTCTCAGTCATTCGTCTCTCAGCCTGCGGTCGCGTCCATGAAGCCCTTACTCTCGAGCTCCCCGATGCGCTCCATGTACGCGCGTCGCGCGTCGTCGATGGAGCTGAACATCAGGTTCTGAGAGCGCATCCTTTCCTGAGCCCGCAGGCCCCATCGCACCTTCAGGCGCCGCTCCTCGAGCGAGACCTGATAGACCGACTCGCCACGGTCGTCGCGCCGCACGTACGTGCGCGTCTCGAACGTGATCGTGTCGGCGCCGCGCTCGGACGCCCTCACTCGGGCGACCTGGGCGATCTTGAGGCGCAGCGCGATGAGCGGCGCGGACGGCCCCTCCTTGAGCTGGTGCTTGGCGAAGAACGGCGACGTGTCGTCGACCTTCTTCACTCGGCCCTCCTCGTCGATCGTCATCTCGCAGCGGTACTCGCGGCGGTCCGCGTCGACGCGGACCTCACCGACGTACTGCGTGCCGACACCCTGGATGCGGTTCTCGCTCAGGATCTCGACGCCTCCGCCCTTGCCCTCGAGCAGGTCGTAGGCGAGCCGCTCGCGATCGTTCTTGAACGCGAGCGCGTCCGGGTCGACCGCGTCCGAGAGCGGGCGCAACCGGTACGCTCCGATCTCGAGGTCGTACATGATCTGGCCGTTCTGGCAGCCCAGCCGGAGCGCGGTGCGCACGTCCTTGGACGAGGCACCGAGCGCCTCGGTCAGCTCGTCCGCCGTCGCCGTCCAGGTCTCCCCGAGCGACGCCAGCGCCTTCCCGAGCAGCGCGTGCGTATGCTCGGTGCGCGGAAGCAGCGTGTCGAGGTTGAGCGCCTGCGACCAGTTCGACGCGGTGAAGCCCGTGAGCCCCATCGTGAAGCTGACGTCGCCGCACCGCACCACGTAGAAGCTCGGGAGCCCCGTGCCCAGCAGGTGCAGCTCGATCGAGTCGGCCCAGGGCAGCAGCCTGCGCAGCATGCCCAGCCGGCGGCGGCCCCAGATCCTCACGACCTGCGCCGTGCGTCCCTTGTAGACCTCTCCGTGCGTCTCCAGCACGACCTCCCACGGCTCGAGCACCAGCCTCGGGCGCTCGCCAGGAGAGAGCTCGACACGGATCGCCCGGCCGCTCCCCTTCTGGTCCGCGTTCATCCGGAGCTGACGCAGGACGTTGTAGAGGTCGATGGGCGCGAGCGTGCACGAGGTCGGCGCGAGCGTCGCCGCGGCCTGGACCTGGAGGAACCCGCGCAGCCAGGAGTGGGGCACCTCGACCCGCTTCTCCACGACCTCGGCCTCTCCCTTCACGGACAGCCCCACCGCGTCCTGCCCCACGGCCAGCTCGGTCTCCCGGTAGCTGCGCACGCGCTGGACCGCGTCGAAGAGGTCCTGGCTGAAGTCGATGTTCGTCGTCCCGTAGGACGACTCCCCCGAGACCTCGAGCGCGCCGGTCCCGATCTTCAGGCTCGCGTAGCTGCCCTCGTCCTTGGAGAACACCTCGAAGACCGCGCCGTCCGGGTGGACCGTGACGACCGGGTCGAGCACGAGCCACGCGGCGGAGTCGTTCTGGGCGAGCCAGTCGAAGTACTCGCGCTGGGCCTGGAACAGGTCCGCGCCCGAGCTCCCCGAGCGGCCCGACGCGTGCGCCAGATACGCCGCGCGGTCCTTGGGCGCGCGCCGCGTGTCGCTGCGCACGACCTCATACAGCGCGCCCAGCGCCTCGCGGACGAGCAGCGGGCGCTTGATCTTGGCGCGCAACCGCACCGGCGCGCGCCCGCCGTCTCCCACGAGCGCGATGCGCGCGCCCTCTCCCTCATCGACCACGCGGCTCGAGCCCGCATAGCGCAGCTCGACCTGCGTCCCCGACGCCTCCTCGGCGCCGACCTCGGCTTCTTCGCTCATCGCCTCACGCTCCCTGCTCGGCCGCGCGCTCGGTCACACGCCGCGCGCGCCTGAACGCACGCCACGCCGCCTTACGCAGCTCTTCGTCTTCGTTCTCCGACTTCCCAATCGCCGCCAGCGCGTCCAGCACGCTCGCTCCAACCGAACGTGACAGCGACTCGATCGCGCCGAGCCTCGTCTCGTCCTGGAGCGCCTCGTTCGCCGCCACGCCGATGAGCGCCGCGACGTCGCCGCGCGCCACCAGATGTGGCAACGCGACGCCCTGATAATGGATCCTGTCCGCGGCGCCTCGGAGCACGGCGTTGGCCGCCTCGTCGCTCGCCGCGCCCACGAGCCTGTTGAAGCTCGTGGCGTCCTCGAGCGTCTCCGCGAGCAACCCGTCGGCGCGCTCGGTCGAGCGCGCCGCGAGCCCGGCCACGGCCAGCGCTCGGATCTTCGCGTCCGCGTCTCGCGCGGCCACGTCCAGCGCGCCCGCGCCGGCGTCCCCGGACCACGGAGAGCTCAGCGCCAACAGCGCCTCCTCCCTCACGGCCCGCACGCCCGCGGCGCCCGAGAGCGTGGTGGCATCGACAAGCGCGTCCTGCGCCACCTCGAGCCTGCCACACACCCACACCGACATCTTGTAGCGCTGCGTCGCCGCGGCCAACGCCTCGGTCGCGCCGGAGCGTCCGGCCCGAGACCTCGCCACCGCCGCCTCCCAGGACGTCCGCGCGGCCGCGACTCCAGCGCTCGCCGCCTTGCCGTGCTTCTTGGTGCTCCCACCTCGACCCACGATCTGCGCGGCGACGGTCGCCGTGCGATCCTCGCCCGACGCCATCAGCTCCGCCACGGCGTCCACCGGCAGCGGCGTCCGTGACAGCAGCGCCGTCACGAGCGGCCTGAAGAACGCCTCCTGGTTGTCCTCGTGGATACGGGGCAACAGCTCCAGGATGCGCGCCGCGTCACCGCGCTCGCGCAACCTCTTGATCGTGTCGTCCTGCTCGTCCAGCCAACCCCAGTTCGAGGTCACCAGGACGTAGTCCGGCTCGAGCGAGTCCTCGCCCCAGATGCGGCGCAGCGACCCTGCCGCGGCGTTCGCCACGTCCGAGTCCGACTCCTCACGCGCGAGCTTCGAGAGCAGCTCGATCGCCTCCTCGCCTTCGCTGTACCCGAGCATCTCCGCGGCGTGCTGGCGGATCCACCAGCCCGACTCCACGGCCGCGCGGCGCACCTCCCGCCACGCGGCGCGTGTCCCGAAGTAGCGCAGGCCCGTGAGCGCGCGCTGCGCCAGCGAACCCGAATCTCTGGCGAACTTGACCAACAGCTTGAAGACCTCGTCGGCGCGCGCCGACTCGGACATGTGCCCGAGCGCCTCGGCGGCCGGCTGCCTGAGCGCGCCCTCCTCGTCGTGCGCGAGCTCGAGCAACAGCTCGATCGCGCCCTCGTCGGCCAGCACACCCAACGCCAGCACCGCGCGCTCGCGCAGGCTGTAGTCGTCCATGAAGTTCACGGCGGTCATGAGCACCGACTGGCCGTCCCGCTCGCCCGAGAGCGCGAGCGCCTCGGCCGCGATGAACTGCGCCGTCGGGTCCGAGCCACGCAGCGCCGCGCGCAGCGGCTCCTTGTCCCCGTCGCGGTTCCTCGCCCTCCAGCCGATCGTCGACAGCGCGGCGTGCCGCACGTCCTCCTGAGAGAACCCGGCGAGCGGCGCCAGCGCCGCGTCCACCACGTCCGTGGGCGACCACATCGCCATCGGGATGAGCTCACGCAGCATCTTCGCGTCCGCGAGCCTGTACGCCACGTCGAGCAACGTCGACACACGCGCGTCGTCGCGGGGGTGCTGGTTGCCCACCCACTCCGCGTCGACCGGGTCCTCGTAGTCCTCGACCTGCTGGTCGTATCCGGCGATCGTCACGAGCGCCCGGTAGCTGTTCCAGCGGTGCGTCCCGTCCTCGATCCAGCGCTCCAGGCGCGGCGCGATCGCCGCGTCTCTGAACGACGCCGCCGCCTCGATGAGCGCGCCCGTGTCCGCGGTGCCGCCATCATCCGACGCGACCCGATCGAGCATCACTGGCGCGAGCGTCGAGTCACCGAGCTTACGCGCCGCAGACAGCGCCCAGCGCTGCACCCCGCCGTCGTCCTCGCCGATCATCTCCACGAGCACCGGCCTCGAGGCCGCCTCGCCACGCGCCGCGAGCTCCACTGCCACGCCCCTGCGGACGTCGTCGTGGCGCGACTTGAGCGAGGCGATGAGCGCCTCGTCTGCCTTGGCGTCCCTGCCCCACTCGAGCATGAGCGCCTGGCGGGACGACTTGCGCATCGCCTCGCTCACCGCGCCCAGGCCCACCGCGTGCGCGGCGAGCTCTCCGATCCCCTCGGCGAGCAGCGTCCACGCCTCGAACTCGAGCCCGTCGGTCTTGGTCAGCACCGCGTCCTTGAGCAGCGCGCGGCCGGCCTTCGCGTCGCCCCTCTCGGCGAGCAGACGGAGCGCGCGGGCGCCCGTGTCATTGAAGCCGGTCGAGAGCGCCTCGTTCGCGAGCAGCTCCGCCTCCATCTCGAGCCCCTCGAGGAGCTCGAAGGCGCGACCGCGGACGCGCTCGTCCGAATCACCCAGCGCCCTGTCTCTTATACACATCTGACGCTGCCGACGATCTACTCTGTGTA
>CAJXPN010000289.1 GCA_913058025.1 uncultured Myxococcales bacterium
GGGTGGGCGCGGGGTGGCTCGCGACGGATCCCGGCAAGACGATGGGGGGCGCGACGGAGAAGGTCGAGCTCGTGTCGACGGGGGAGTCGCTCGAGCTGATGGCGCGCCGCGCGCCGACGTCCGCGACGCTCGAGGAGGTGTACTGGGCGCCGGAGAACGAGGAGCTCAGGCGCCGCGTGATCGCGGAGGCTCCCGACCAGGCGATGTCGCTCGAGGTGACGCGCGCGGCCCAGGGCGAGGTTGGCCTGGACAAGAAGGCGCTCAAGGCGCGCAGCGAGCCCTACAAGGAGGTCGAGGTCCCCAGCGGGGTCGCGGTCTCGATGCCCCGGCCCGCGCTCTGGTTCATCTTCGTCGCGGGCGCGATCGCGATCTGCGCGATGATCCTTCCGGGGATCAGCGGCTCGTACATCCTGCTGGTGTTCGGCGTGTACTTCTTCATCCTGAACGCGGTGAAGGGGCTGCTGACGTTGGCGTCGAAGGGGGTGATGCCCACGGGGAACCTGCTGTACGTGTCGGTGTTCATCACGGCGATGATCGTGGGGATACTGGGGTTCTCCAGGGTGCTCAGTTATTTGCTTCGCGAGCACGAGGAGGTCACGCTCGGGGTGCTCGTGGGTCTGATGATCGGTTGCCTGCGTGGCATCTGGCCGTTTCAGGACGCGGCGTCGGGGCTCGCGACGAACGTGTGGCCGACGGCGTCGACGGCGGGCGTGGGTGGCGCGACGGCCACGGCGCTCGCGGGCTTCGCGGTCGTGGCGGCGCTGACCTGGTGGGGGATCAGGAGCGAGAGAGAAGAGGGAGCGGAGCGCGAAGGCGCCGAGCACGAGGGCGCGTGAGGATGACGTGTCCGGGGGTCCATGGATTGGATGAAGGAGAGTCGAGATGAAGAGCGCGTGGTGGAGAGTGGGTGTGCGGGCGTTGGCGTCGTGCCTGATCGTGGCGAGCGTGTCGTGCGGAGGCGCGGACTTCGATGAGGACGGCGTCAACGACGTCGCGGACAACTGCCCGAGGAAGTCGAACGAAAGCCAGTCGGACGTGGACGGTGACGGCGTGGGGGACGCGTGCGACGTGTGCCCCACGACCGAGGACGTCGCGCAGGTGGACACGGACGGCGACGGCGTGGGCGACGCGTGCGACAACTGCGCCGAGCTGGCGAACATCGATCAATCGGACGTGGACGACGACGGCGAGGGTGACGTCTGCGACGCGGACAACGACGGGGACGGTGTGGAGGATGCGGGGGACAACTGCCCGAACACCTCGAACGCGGACCAGGCCGACATGGACACCGACGGCGCGGGGGACGTGTGCGACGTGTGCCCCGACGTGAGCGATCCCGGGCAGTCGGACGTGGACGGGGATGAGGTGGGTGACGCGTGCGACATTTGCCCGGATGACACGGACCCTGACCAGGAGGACGGCGACGAGGACGGCCCAGGGGACGCGTGCGACGTGTGTCCTGAGGTGAGCGATCCTGGTCAGGAGGACCGAGACCTCGATGGCGTGGGTGACGTGTGCGACAACTGCCTCGTGATCGAGAACCCGAGGCAGGGGGACGCGGACGGCGACGGTGAGGGGGACCTGTGCGACGACGACATCGACGGCGACGGGCTGTCGAACGAGGCGGACAACTGCCCGTCGGTGTTCAACCAGGACCAGCGGGATCGAGACGGAGACGGCGCAGGGGACGTGTGCGACGTGTGCGAGGCGGTGTCGAACCCGGACCAGGAGGACCAGGACGAGGACACGTTCGGGGACGCGTGCGACGTGTGCCCTGAGGTCCCGGACCCGAACCAGCGGGACGCGGACGGTGACGGCCTGGGGGACGCGTGCGACGTGTGCCCTGGGGCGAACGACCCGGGCCAGGCCGACGGCGACGAGGACGGCGTGGGGGACGCGTGCGACGTGTGCCTGGCGGCGTCGAACCCGGAGCAGGAGGACGGCGACGGTGACGGCGTGGGGGACGTGTGTGACAACTGCCCCGGCCTCACGAACAGCCAGCAGGGCGACACGGACGCGGACGGGATCGGGGACTCGTGCGACAACTGCCCGCAGATCTTCAACCCGAGCCAGGTCGACGCCGACGGGAACGGTCAGGGGGACGCGTGCAGAGTGTGCTCGGGCGGAGACGCGGACGCCGACGAGGTGCTCACGACGTGCGACAACTGCCCGACCATCTTCAACCCAGATCAGGAGGATTCGGACGGGGACGGCGTGGGGGACGTGTGCGATGGTTGAGCGCATGGACGAAGCAAGGAGGACGTGGTGGAGATAAGCGCGCGGACGATGTACGGGCTCAGGGCGCTGGTGACGTTGGCGGGCGCGCGGACGGCGTCGCCGATGAGCATCCAGGCGATCGCTGACGAGGAGGTGCTTCCGAGCAAGTTCCTCGAGGGGATCATGGGCGATCTGAAGAGGGGAGGGTTCGTGCGGAGCAGGAGGGGGGCCAACGGAGGGTACATCCTCGCGAGGCCGGCCTCGGAGGTGACGCTGCTGGACGTGATCCGGCACCTCGACGGCCCCATCGCGCCCCGGACGTACTCGGACAGCTCGCTGGGAGAAGGCGTGACGGCGCGTCAGCTCTCGTTCAGGCCCGTGTGGGACGAGGTGAAGGAGGCGACGATACGCGTCCTGGAGAGCTACACGCTCCAGTCCATCGCGGACTCGGTGGGTGAGAGCCCGCTGGGGAACTTCACCCCGAACTATCAGATCTGAAATGTTGGGATGTTGGAATGATAACGGGCCGGGGGAGGTAGTACGGTGCGTGGCAGGGAGCGGAGTCGAAGACCCGTAAAAAAAGTTGCAGAAAGGTGTTGACCTGAAGAGGCCCAACCCCTAAAAACAACCTCCCAGCGACGGAGACAGTCTTTAAGACTCAACCGAAGCAGGGACTGCCAAGAGGAGTGAGAGCCTCTCGATTTTTCGGAGATCGTCTAATGGCAGGACTTCGGCTTCTGGTGCCGACTATCTAGGTTCGAATCCTAGTCTCCGAACCATGGCCCGTTCGTCTAGAGGTCTAGGACGCTGGCCTCTCACGCCGGTAACACGGGTTCGAATCCCGTACGGGTCACTCGAAGCGAGCCACGGTAACCCGTGGCTCGCTTCATTTCTTGGGTCTCCTGGGCGGAAAGCGCGCGCAGAGGCGTACGCCACATGAGACCAAATAAGAGCGAATAAGGAGGTCCCCTGACATGCGTCAGAGGGCCTTTTTGTTAGGGTTTGCGAGGGTGAGCCTACGCCCCGCTTGCTTCGCGCGGTGTGGATGCGTGAATATGGCGCCGGTGCGCGGCGTAGGACCTGTCGTGAGATAGAGAGGAGCCGCCGCCTTCCGAAACGGATGGATGCGCATAGAGAGCGAGTCATTCGCGCCAAGGGCCCTGAGTGGTCGGGCGCGACAGAAGGAGAGAAGACAGATGCGAGCAGGATACCGAGCCATGACAGCAGCGTTCGCGGTCGCCTTGTGGGTCACACCAGCGATGGCGTGGGCGGACGGGGGCAGCGTGCGGTATTCGTACGAGCAGGTCGAGGTCGGCGGGATCAAGGACTGGGTCCTCGTGCCCAAGCCGGCGTTGAAGCTGTCAGGCAAGGTGACCAAGAGCAAGGTCATCTCGGCGTTCAACCTGCTCAAGAAAGAGAAGTCGACGACGTACGGCAAGGCGTCGATCATGGTGAAGGGCTCCGTGCCGGGCAGCGGTACGGTCCAGGTGCGCATCGACCCGAAGTTCAACCAGTACGCGCTGATCGTGATCGCGGAGACGGTCTACACGCTCGCGGAGATGGGCGTGAGCGGCGTCGAGTTCCCTGGCTACTCCGAGGGCGCCGTGCGCCCCCAGGACGTGCCGTTCGACGTGTACACGTTGACGGTTCCGCTGTTCAAGGCGCTGTCGGCCAAGGATCGTACGGACGTGGGGGCGGTGCTGCTCTCGGACGGCTCGACGATCCCCGCGACGGAGTTCTGGAAGAGGTGGGACAAGAAGGACAAGGAGCTGCAGGCGAGCCTGTTCGGCTACCTCAAGAGCCCGCAGCCCTACACGGTCATCTCGACGCTGCACATGCTGCCGGGGATGAAGCTCGACTACATCGGGCCGACGACGCCGCTGCTCGGGCATCCGATGCAGTCGGTTCGTGACAAGGCGCTCGAGGTCCTCGTGCCTCAGCGCGGCGACGAGCGTGCGTTGTCTGCGGTCGCGGCTCAGCTGGACAAGGAGCGCGCGTCGGGCTCGGCGTGGGCGAAGGCACTGTCGGAGTACCTCGGGGCGTCGAAGGACGCGTCGTTCGCGGTGCTCGAGCCGCTCTACACGCTGGAGAAGGGGAGCGAGGACGAGGCCGCGAAGGCGATGGATTCGCTCAAGAAGTTCAGCAAGGACTCGCGCGCAAGCGGCGCGATGACGGGCGCGCTCAGGGACAAGCGCGCGAAGGTCGCGGGCGCTGCGGCGGAGACGCTCGGAGCGCTCGGTGAGGACAAGGCGTTGATCGCTGCGCTCGACGACGAGAAGGTCTCCGACGCTATTCGTATGAAGGTGGCGCGCGCGCTCTCCGAGGCGAAGTCGAGGGGGACCAAGCTCGAGGGGCTCGCCTACATCGCGAGCCACGCCGACGAGCGTGAGTCCGTGCGCGCGATCACGACGATGGGCGAGCAGGGAGGGGAGGGCCGCGCGAAGGTCGAGGCCCAGCTCACGAGCAAGAGCGACTACCGCCGCCTGGCGGCCGCGAGCCTGCTCGCGGTGAAGAAGGACCCGGGCGCGTTGCCTGCGCTCGCGAAGGCGGCCAAGGGCTCGGACGCCGAGGCTATGGAGGACGCGGGCTACGCGATCATGGTCGCGCAGCCGCTCAAGTACGTCACCGATCAGACCAAGGCGAAGGACAAGATCATCCAGCGCCTGGCGTACCGCGCGCTCGGTGAGCGCGCGCTCAAGGAGAACGCCGGCGACAAGGCCTTCGGGACGCTCAAGGGCGGCGTGGAGAGTAAGGACGCGATGGTGCGCGGCGCCGCGGCGCGCGCGATGGGAGCGTACGCGAACGCGAAGGCCGCCGAGCAGCTCGCCAGGCTCGCCAAGGATCGCTCCGCGTCGGTGCGCCGGGACGTGGCCGTGGCGCTCTCGTCGTTCAAGAACGGCGAGCTCGTGGACACGCTCGTGGGATACCTCGACGACAAGGATTCGTCGGTGCAGGCCGCGGCGGTTCGCTCGCTCGGGCTGCGCGGCGAGGCGCTCGCGTGGGACAAGATCGAGAAGCTCAAGACCTCGAAGAGCGGTGAGGTTCGCGGCGCGGTGATGATGGGCCTGTCGAGGCTCGTCGACCGCAAGGACACGGTCGGGACGCGCGAGGTCCTTGGGATCCTGTCCTCGGCGCTCTCGGACAAGGAGGCCGTGGTCCGCGTCGAGGCGATCCGCGCGCTGGGCACGTTCAAATCGGAGGAGGCGGTGCTCTCGATCGCCGCGCAGCTCAACGCGGACGAGGAGAGCGTGAGGATCGCGGCGGTCGAGTCGCTCGCGTCGACCGAGCTCGTCAGCGCGGTCCAGCTCATCCAGGGCGCGCTCGACGACCCCTCGATCAAGGTCCGCCGCTCCGCGATCGTCGGCCTCGGTCGGCTGGGCAAGGGCGGCGCCAAGGAGGCGCTGCGCGCCCGAGTCGAAGGCGAGAAGGACGAGGAGCTCCAGTCTCTGATCCAGAAGACCCTCAAGAAGCTTTGATTTGAAACACCATCGACACAACGCGCGGTCCGCCGCGATCGTCATGCTCGCCGCGGTCACGCTCGTGACCGCGGCGTGCGAGCGTCCAGCCCCCGCGAGCGGGGGAGAGGCCGTCGCCCAGTCTCCAGGCGCTGGCACGTCGGAGGATCCCGGGGGCGCGAGCGCGCCCGAGGCCCCCGCGAAGAAGAAGACCAAGGAGCAGGTGTGGCTGGAGTCCGTCGGGGACGCGTGCCTGGGTGATCGCTACTGCCCTGGCTACCTCAGGTGCATCGCCGAGGCGTGCGCCGTGCCGCAGGCGATCACGGGCGAGCGCGACGGGCGCACCCCGTTCGCGACGTTCAGCGGAGGGGAGGGCGAGCCGCTGAAGTTCTGGCTCGAGCTCGCGACCACGCCCGGTCAGCGAGAGCGCGGGCTCATGTTCCGCCGCGAGATGCTCCCCGACTGGGGGATGCTCTTCGTGTATCCGGCGGATCGGCCGCTCTCGTTCTGGATGAAGAACACGCTCATCCCGTTGGACATGGTCTGTCTCTTATACACATCTCCGAGCCCACGAGACAGGCAGAA
>CAJXPN010000290.1 GCA_913058025.1 uncultured Myxococcales bacterium
ATCTACACAGAGTAGATCGTCGGCAGCGTCAGATGTGTATAAGAGACAGGGGGAGCGCAGCTCGATGAGCAGGAAGGTTTCACAGTCGTCCCCGCCGAGCGCCTTGCACAGCCCGACGCAGTGCATGCGCGTGGCCTCGTCGGGTGGGCTCAGGCGCTCGAGCGGGAGGAGCTCGATGGCGCCCTCCCAGCGGAGCTCGAGCAGCTCCCCCCAGAACTCCCTGCGCTCGGTCGTCTTCGCGCCCTCGAGGACCGAGCGCATCAACGCCACGAGCTCCTCCTGAGAGAACGAGGCCGCCATCATCGCGCGCAGCAGCCGCAGGCGCTGGAACATGGGGCGCGCCGTGTCGACGATGAGGCGAGCGCCGAACGTGCGCGCGAGCGTGTCGAGCGCCCACTCCCGCTTCTCGGCGTCTCTGTGGGTCGTCGACACGGCGTTCAGGAGCTCGAAGAGCGCGTCGTCGTCGAAGGCCTCGGGGTGGCGCTCGTAATGGATGAGCTGGAGCTCGCTGTGCGAGCTCTCCTCGCACAGCTTCGTCATTGCGGCCTCGTGCTCACCACCAGGGGTCGCCCGCGCGAGCACTTCGCGCACACACAGCGCGCGGTAGAGCGGCGACTGCTTCTCGTGCGACTGGGCGACGAGCGTGCTCATGAGGTCGTCGGGCGAGAACCTCATCTGGCTCGCCGCGAACGCGACGTCCTGGATTTGGATGATGAGCGCGTCGATGTTCTGGCTCTCCTCGCTCAGCAACGCGCGCGCGACCAGGTGCGCGCCCTCGAGGTGGATCTCGCTCCATCGCTTCGTGGCGGTGTCCTCGAGCAGGGCGATGAGCAGCGCGCGGATCTCCTTGTCCATCGTCGCGAGCGCGAGCGCGGTGGCCCCCGACACGACGAACGCGCGGTCGAAGACCTCGTCACCGAGCGCGAACTCGTCGGCGCGCGCGGGCGCCTGCTCGGTGGGCGGGAGCGACCTGCTCGAGGACGACAGCCGCACGCCGCTGGGCACGCGCCCCTCGAGGTCCACGTCGATCCAGAGGTTCCCGCGCGCGCGGTCGGGCGTGGTCAGGATCGTCAACGTGATCGGCACGTCGCGCAGAGTACCCTTCGCGCGCGCCTCGATCCCATCCTCGGCATGCTCGGGTGAGAGCCCGAGCTTGGCGAAGAGTGTCTTCGGCGCGTTCGAGCGGTGCAACCATCCGGACCCCAACACTCGCCGCGTCGCCCGCTGGCCCATGATGCCGAGCGGCGCGAACAACACGCAAAGGCTCACGATCGTGACCACCGTCACCATTCCTACTGCTCCTCTCGCGTGCCCACGCGAACTCGACGTGCTTATGAGTGCTTCCCTTCGACTGTAAGGCACAACGCGTGCGCCGTCACACGCTTTACGAGCGCGCGCTCACGAGGCAGGCTGCGCGTCGACCCGGATCGCGCAGGACAAGGAGAGGACGAATGGCGAGAGCGGACAGGATAAGGAACGTGGACCCGAGCTTTCGAAACTGGGTCAAGCCGGGGCCGATGCCCGACCTCGAGGCGATGCACACCGTGCCGCTCGAGGAGGGCGAGACGCTCGACGCGATCTCGGGGCACTGGCGGATCTTCCAGCTCCGTCAGGGGCACCGCTTCTCCACCGACGACATCCTCACGGCCTGGTACGGCACGAGCTGGTGCCCGTCGGCGCGCCGGGTGCTCGACCTGGGCAGCGGGATCGGCTCCGTCGCGCTCGTCGCCGCGTGGCGGCTCCCGTTCTCGTCCTTCGTGACGGTCGAGGCCCAGGAGGCCAGCGTCGCGCTCGCGCGCAAGAGCGTGGCCTACAACGGCGTCGGCGATCGCTTCGACGTGCGCCTCGGCGACATCCGCGACGAGGATGTCTTCGCTGGCGACGAGCCCTTCGACCTCGTGCTCGGCTCGCCGCCGTACTTCCCGCCCGAGACGGGGCCCATCAGCGACCACCCGCAGCGCGCGGCGTGTCGCTTCGAGCTGCGAGGCGACATCGTCGACTACTGCGCCGCGGCCGCGCCTCGCCTGGCGCCCGGCGGAGTGTTCGCGTGCGTGTTCCCGGTGCGCCCCGAGCACCAGCGCCAGCGCGTCTTCGACGCGGCCAGGGCCGCGGGGCTGTGCGTCGTGCGTTGGAGGCCCGTCGCGTTGCGCGCCGCCGACGGCCCTCTGCTCGGCCTCTTCCTCATGCAGCGCGCCTCCGATCTGCCCGAGGCGATGCGTGAGCGGTGCTGGGAGGAGCCCACGCTCGAGGTGCGGGACACGAACCTCGAGATCCACCCCGAGTACCTCGCGGTGAAGCTCGCGTTCGGGTTCCCCCCCTGAGCCTCGAGTGGGCGCCGTGAGGCGCGCGGGCCCGCGTCAGTACGCGCGGCCGATGATGTGGATGCGCTCGCCCGAGACGGCCTCTGCGGCGTGGAGCCCGGCCATGACGGCGCACTCGATGCAGCCGGCGGTGATCGAGGTCAGCACCCAGTCACCCGCGAGCGCGACGTTCCCGAAGCCCGACTCGCCCGCCTTGAGCCGCAGGCTCGTGGTGCCCGGCGTGCTCAGGATGTAGCGCTCTGTGTTGTCGATGTTGACGCGGATGTACTGATCGCGCAGGCGCGCGGCGCCGCTCTTGTTGGAGTGGAGCAGCGAGTAGTCCAGCGCGGCGGGGGAGGAGCGGGTGCCCGCCTGGGTCCAGATGTGCCCGGTGTTCGAGGCGAACCACGCCTTGGCCATCGCCTCGGCGCGCGCCTTCTCTCGCCTTGGGAAGTCCGTGTCGGTGTAGGGCGGCACGTCGTCCGGGTCCAGGTCCCACGGGCCGCAGAAGTAGGCGAGGTACTCAGGCGCGTCGACCTCGGGCCAGTCCTCGTGTTCGAGGAGGTGGCTCAGGTCGGCCCAGGTGTTTATGGGGTCGACGTAGCCGGTCACGATCACGGGCACGCGAGGCGCACCCAGCGAGCGGGCGTCCTCGTCGAGCCAGAGCTGCACGGCCACCGTCGGCGTCGACTTCAGCCCACGCGCCATCTCACCGAACCGCGCGTTCGCGCCCATGAGCTCCGAGGCGATCTGCTCGAAGCACGTGCACGGGATGCCGAGCACGACCTCGTCGAAGTCGACGCCTCGCTCGAGCACGACCTCGCCCACTCCCTCCCAGGGGGACCACCTCGTCTCGAGGTTGATCTTGCGGTCGCGAAGCTCGTCGCCTTCGACGAGCTGATCGTAGAGCGGCCTGTTCGGCCAGCTCGGCAGACCCTTGACGTCTATGAGCGGGTCGTAGCCCGCGGCAGGGTCCTTGAGCGTGGCCTGGCGGGTCATCCGGATCGTGTCGACGTTCGCGCCGGCGTCGTCGATCTCGAGGTTCTCGACGCGGTGGAAGTACTCGAACTTCACCCCTCGCTCACGCAGGACCTCGTACATCGGGGCGTAGACGACGTCGCCCATGCCCGCCTGCATCGTGTAGAACAGCGCGCCCTTGTAGGTGAACACGAGCCTGAAGCAGCCATGGATCGCGGTGCCCGCGCCCACAGAGGGTCGGTGCGTGTCGCCGTTGATGTAGCCGAAGACGTAGTCGTAGATGCCCCGGATCATGACCGAGTCGATCGTGTACTCGCTGCAGCCCCAGCGCCGCAGCCACTCCACCCACTCGAACCGGTCGATGACCTCGAACCCTTCGAAGATCACGCGGTCGAGGATCAGCCCCTTGATCGTGGCGAGGCCGACGTCGAGCGCGATGTAGAGGTGGCGCGCGTCGGCGTTGTCGTCGAGCGAGTCGTAGAACTCGCCGCGAAGCCAGTCCAGCGCGCTCGTGAGCATGCTAATGATGCGGACGTGGTCGAGCGAGAGGTGCGCGTCGACCTCGTTGGGCAGCCACGTCGCGAAGTTCATCGCCTGCTCGATGAGGCCGCCCAGATCGAACCGCGTGAGCGCCGACAGGTCGAAGCCGCGGTCCTCCGGGGTGTGCGGCGTGATCTCGGGGTGGTCGTCCCCTCCGGTGAGCATGCGCCAGAGCGAGTCCCCAAGCGACTCGTCCCGGTGCTCCTCGTAGAACGGAGAGCGCGTGAAGATCGACCAGATGAGCTCCAGGCTCATCTTCACGTAGTCCCAGGGCGTCGGCATCACGCCGCCGTCTCCAGGGACCGAGTCGTTCGTCGGGTACTCCAGGTCCCAGTGCTCCCAGGTCCCGTTCACGAACTCCTCGATCACCACGTCGCTGTGCTTGTGGAACGCCTCCTGCCACGTCGCCAGGGGCGCGCCCTCGGGCCGGTCGGCGACCCCATACACGTCACGCATCAGCTTGAAGGCGTTCTCGTAGAACCCAGCCCAGATGTGCAGGCCGTGCTCCTCGATCCGCATCGAGTGGGACGGGTCGCGGCCGCTCGCTCCCTTCCCGCCCAGGCGCCACCCCATCTGGTACAGAGTGATGTCGTAGCGATCCTGCCAGCCGTCGAGCTGCGTCAGAGCCCACACGGTGGACATGGCCCCGGTGCCTCCGCCGAGCACCGCGATCTTCTTCTTTGTCGTCATTCGATCCCCCGCTGGGTTCGATGGGTCTTGGTTCGAGCGCCGATGGTACGGCGCCCACGTCATTCGTCGCAACTCGCTCGTGGCGCGCTCAGCCGCCAGCCTTCACGCGTGATGGCCACGCGGGCGCCGTCAGCGTCCACGGCACGCTCATCCTGAAACCGCCGAGCGCTCCCGCGCTCAACGGGTCGTACCCGCGCCGGCCTACCGACAGGCCGTCCAGGAACTCCTGGCGTACGTCGACCTCTCCCGATGCCACCTGCCCCGTCGCATCGCTCAGGTCGAAGCGCAAGAACGACGACACGTACGGCCCGAGCGCCCACTGACCCACCAGCGGCTGCTCGAAGATGGCCCGGATCGCGTCGAACCCTGGGAGCGACTCCACCGGCTCCGGAGACCCGTTCGCGCGGAACTTCCCCTGGATGATCGGTCGGTCCAGCGTCGCCGTATGCACGCGGTACACCTCGCCGTCTCGCACACGGGCGAGCTGCTTGTCGTAGCCGTAGAGCCACCCGAGCAGCGTCGGGAGCAGCTCGTCGAGGTACAGCCTGGGCATGAACGAGTAGGGGCCCTCGTAGTCGTAGCCGTCCCCTTTGAATCGCACGAACGGGATCACCACGATGAACTCCTCGTAGCTCATCGTCAGCGGCGGCGCGATGTTGGAGTGGACGGCCTCCTGCGTCCCGAACGCGAACACCACCGGGTGCTCCTCGCCCCCGGTCAGCCCCGAGTCCATGAGCTCGAGCCGCTCGGGCAGCCAACTCGCCACCAACGCGCGCTCCCACGCTCCCACCATCATCGACGCGTCGTAGCGACCCACTCCGTGGATCGGGAACGCCGGAAAGATCGGTCCTCGCTCTCCCATCGGATGCCCTCTCTTTGTGTCTCGTGCGGCTCAGTTTAACACACGCCCCCCACGATCGCCCCCTCGCCCACGCTGATCCGGCCGCCGCGATCATGACACTCCCCGGCGGACTCCTTGGGTTGCTGACAACCGGCGCGTAGGTCAGAATATGTCATGATTCGCTTCCAAGAGGACATCCGACGTACTCAGATGATCGCCACCAGCGTGGTCGCCTTCATCACGCTCACTGCCTCCTCGCTCCAGCTCATCTTCTCTCGCCTGACCCTGCTCGACTACCTCGACACCTTCGGCGCCATAGCCCTCGGCGTCGTCTCCGTCATCGCGTTCGTCTTCGCGCGCGCAGGCCGCACCGAGACCGCCGGCATCGCCTTCTTCCTGTGCGCCATCATCGGCTGCTCCACCGGCGTCCTCTTCTCCGCCAGCCCCGCTGTCTTCGTCCTCAACGCCTGCGGACTGTGCGCGCTCTCTGTCTTCCCCTCTCTCGTCCTCGACGGCCGCTCCCTCGATCGCCCCTGGGGCGTCTTCATGGCCGCCGTCTGGCTCCTCGCGACCACCACGCGTATCCTGTGGCGCGGCCCTGGCTTCGACGCCAACACCCGCGACCTCTTCCTCCTCGTCATCGGCCCAACCCTCATCATCAGCATCTCCTGGTACTTCTCCCAGTCGCTGCGCCGCCGCATCGCGCGCGCCATCGAGGAGGCCGAGGCCGGCAAACACGCGCTCTCGATGACCAACGAGAAGCTCGAGCGCAGCAGGTCCCGCGCGCTCCGCGCGCTCGAGCGCGCTCGCGCAGCCGCTCAGGCGCGCTCCACCTTCGTCGCCAACGCCTCCCACGAGCTCCTGTCTCTTATACACATCTCCGAGCCCACGAG
>CAJXPN010000291.1 GCA_913058025.1 uncultured Myxococcales bacterium
GTGGAGGGGGTGGAGGCTGCGCGTCGACGGGACGAACCTGCTCGACTATCGTGGCGCCGTGGACGGCCGGCAGCGCCCCCTGCCAGGTCGCACGTTCCACGTCACGCTCTCCTCCAGACTCCGTGACTAGAGACAATGAAGGACACGACGATGAAGAAGGCCACGGCGCTCGCGATCTCGCTGTTTCTCGTGAGCTGTGGAGGCGAACGAAGCGAGAGTGAGACCCAGGAGCTCGACGAGACCGTGTCGTTCACGCGGGGGGCGGGTGCGTCGGCGTGTGAGGGCGGCCCGGCGGCGCCGGCGGTGCGCGTCCAGCCGCGGCTGCTGACGCTGGGTGGGGCGCCCGACGCGATCACTCACGATGAGGACGACCTCTACATCGTCGAGAGCTTCAGCAACACGACCAGCCGGTTCGACGCGGCCACGGGGCGCTACGACGGCGGGTTCGCGGACTCGACCAACGACCGCAACCCATACGACGCGGCGGTCGAGGGCGGCGAGCTGTGGGTGACGAACTACCTGTCGAACACGGTGTCGGTGTTCGACGCGGGGTCGGGTGAGTTGCTCGAGGAGGTCGCGGACGCGTCGTTCGCGAACCCGTCGGGGGTGGCGCTCACGGCGCGGCGCGCCTACGTGACCAACGTGGACTTCGGCGCGGACGGCGTCGGGGCGGGGTCGGTGACCGTGATCGACCGGGCGACGCGAAAGGTGCTCGGGGAGCTGCCGGTGGAGGCGCCCAACCCCCACTTCGCGCAGGTGTTGGAGGTGGGCGGGGAGGAGCGCGTCGTCGTCGTCAGCTCGGGGACGTTCGATCCGGCGTCGGGTGCCACGGCGCCGGGGAGCAACGCGAGCGTGCTGATCCTGACCGAGCGCGACGACGCGCTCGCGCCCGAGCGCGTCCACTACCCGCTCCCCAGGAACGGGATGGCAGGACTTCCGGGCCGGGCGCTTCCTTCGCCGGACGGCCGCCACCTCTACTTCGCCAGCGCGTCGGCGCCGGTGCTCTTCAAGCTCGACGCGCTCGACGGCCGCTGGGTGCGCGACGCCGATGACCCCATCCGCGTCTACGAGACGTCCGATCCCGCGCTCCACCGCGCCGCGATCGACGCCGACGGCATCCTCTGGTTGACGGCCTTCAACACCGACCGCCTCTACGCCGTGGACACACGGTGCGACGCGACGCTGGGCGAGCCGATCGAGCTGGGGCTGGCGCCCGGGCGCCTGGAGGGGCCGCTGCCGGTGGTGATCCGGGAGGTCGAGGGAGGGCGCGAGCTCTACTTCGCGACCTCGCTCTCGGAGGTGCTGGGCAGGGTGCTCATCGACGACGAGACCCCGTAAGACGATGACCGTATTACTGAATCAATGACCTGACAGATGGAGCAATGAGATGTCCGAAGACCAGACGTTCAACGACCCGAAGCTCGCGATCAACCGCGTCTACACCAAGAAAGGAGACCGCGGGGACACGCGGCTCGTGGGCGGGCAGAAGGTGCGCAAGTCGCACCCCAGGATCGAGGCGTACGGCACGCTCGACGAGCTCAACAGCGTGATCGGCACGGCGCGCCAGACGATCGAGGAGCAGCACGGGGAGCACGCAGGCTTCGCGGGGCTCTCGGGCGAGCTGCTGCGCGTCCAGCACGAGCTCTTCAACCTGGGCAGCGTGCTGGCGACCAAGCCCGAGGACGTCGTCCCGCAGATGCCGCGCGTGACGGCCGTGGACGTGACCGAGCTCGAGCACAGCATCGACCGCCACAACGAGGACCTCCCGCCGCTGCGTTCGTTCGTGCTGCCTGGCGGGAGCCGCCTGAACGCGGACCTGCACCTGGCGCGCACGGTGTGCCGGCGCGCCGAGCGGCACATGGTCGCGATGACCGAGGACGAGGAGGTCGACGAGGCGTCGATGTCCTACATCAACCGCCTGAGCGACGCGCTGTTCGTGTGGAGCCGCTGGGCCAGCCACGCCGCAGGCAAGGCCGAGGTCTTGTGGGAGCCCAACAAGGGCGCCAGCGCGCAGAAGGGCTCCTAGGCCCTGCCACGGGCTCGCTCGCGCTCGCGCTCGCGGCGGAGCGTATGTGGCCCGCGGGAGGTTGGTGTGGGCTCGTGGGAGGCCAGCATGAGAGGTCTGCGGCTCTATCAGCGGCGGCCAGCGGCGGACTGGCGCGCAGGTCCAGTCCTCATAAGCTTGTGTTCTGGTCCTCGCTCGCTCGCGCTCGCGCCGGAGCGTATGTGGCTCGCAGAAGGCTGGTGTGGGCCCGTGGGAGGCCAGCATGGGAGGCCTGCGGCTCTATCAGCGGCGGCCCGCGGCGGACTGGCGCGCAGGTTCAGACCTCATCAGCTTGTTTTATTGTCCGGGCTCGCTCGCGCTCGCGGCGGACGGCTCGCTACAAAAGGGGCCACGCGTTGTCGCGGTTCGGTCGACTGCGTCTCCCTCCCGCGAAACGCATGCGCCCCTTTTGCTTCACGCTCGCGCGCTCCGGGCGCTCGCCGCGCCAGGTTCGAAGGCGACGACAGCTCCGAATCAGTCAGGCGAACACGTTGAAGTATAATTCGCTGCCGAAATGCGCAGCATCGCAGCGAACGCAGCGAAGCGGAGCTCGTGGTCGCTCAGCTCGACCGAAGGGAGAGTTGTGCGAGCGATGCGGAGCCAAGAAAAAGAGAAGCTCAGTAGCCGCCGGTCTCCCAGTACGCCTCGATCGCGCGGTAGGCGCGCGTGAGCTCCTGAGAGATCTGGGTGGAGAGGTCCGCCATGTTCGGGTCGTTGGCGTAGCGGTCCGGGTGGTAGCGCCGCATCATCTCCCGGTAGGCAACCTTGACCTCGTCCATCCCCGCGCCGTACTCGAGCTCGAGGTTGGCGTAGTAGTCGCGCAGAGTCTTCTCGGACTCTGGCTTCGGTTGGGTGTACTTGCCGCTCGGGTCGGGCTCGTCCTGTCCGATGTGCTCGAAGCCCTCGCCGCCCTCCTCGACCTCCTTGAGTCGGTCAAGGAGCTCGTTGAGCCCTGCGCGCACGTTGCGCACGAACTTGTCTGTCACGTCGTCTGCCATGCTATCGGACCTCCGTTTCTCGGCGCGCAGCGCGCTCAGTAGTCGACCTGATCACCAGGCAGGATTTCGAGATCGATCGGGTCGATCGCCCGACCCAACGAGACCTCGATGGAGTTGCCCCAGTTCTCGACCGAGAGCATCTCGGCGCCGTCGGACTTGTAGTCGAAGTAGTCCACGCTCAGCGCAGACTTCGCGCCCGTGCGGCCCTGGCGCGACACGCGCGCCGTCCCCGCGCCCGACATGAAGAACGTCAGCCCCATGTACTGGATCTCACGCTCGGGCGGCGTGTCCGAGATGTGAAGGTCCTCGACCTCCTCCCAGAGCGAGAGCTCGAGCCGGTCGTCGTCCTCGGCCGACAGCCAGCGCGTCGTGTCTCCGTCCACCAGCATGTAGGAGATCCACGTGTCCCCCTCGTCCCAGTAGTCCAGCCGCCCCTCGACCTCGTAGTCGTCGCCGTAGTGCGACACGATGTCCTTGACCTGCATGTTGAGCGCGTTGCGCTCGCCGTCGGTGGTCAGCAGCCGGTTCGGCTGGCCGCCTAGCCCGGGGGGTCCCCCGCCCGGGAGCTGCCGCCGCTCCATCTTTCGGGCCTGAGAGAAGAAGAAGACGCTCATCACGGCGACGCCGATCAGGATGATGAAGAAGAGGACGAGCATCGATCGCACTCACTGTGTCAGGGGTCACGGTTTGGGGCCGCGTCGGGCGCGGCGCGCGCGACTATAACACGGCGCGCGTGGGATGCTCGCGTCGAGTGGGGGTGTCTGCTCAAAAGCTCAGCTTCGCCACCCTGCGCAGGATCGTCGCCGCGCCCGTGTCGGCGTCCAGCTCGACGTCGAACGCCTCGATCCCGGAGCCTCGCGGCGGGCCGATCGTGCAGCGGCCGGACTCCGGATCGAACCTCGCGCCGTGGTGCGGGCAGAAGAGCTGCCGCTTGCGCGGGCCGAAGACGTCGCCGTCCTGGTCGAGCGGGACCGACCAGTGGGGGCACAGGTTGCGGTAGGCGCGCAGCTGGCCCTTCCACACGATCACGAACCCCGTGGACTCCTCTCCGAAGGGGCCGCGGTACTCGAAGTGGAGCGTGTCACGCTCCTCGCGCAGCGAGGAGACGTCCACGGTCGTCAGGGTCCGGTCGATCATGGTCTGGGCTCGGTCTTGGGTGCGGTCGTCGGGGTGGTGAGGCGGCGCGGACGTCATCTGTGATGATGCGACTCGCCGTCGAGGCGCGCATCGCGGCGATTTTAGCGGACATGGACGCCTCCGGACATGACGCAGTGCGGCATGCGTGAGGGTTGACAATCACCCCCGGCTTAGTAGGTTGGCCGACGTCTCGGCGAGTCCGCCGGGGGCCAGATTTCATGGGCGCAATGAGGAGGTCGAGCGATGGGCGAGCAGTACGATGTCGTGGTGATCGGGAGCGGACCTGGGGGCTACGTCGCCGCGATCCACGCGGCCCAGAGCGGGCTCAAGACCGCGATCGTCGAGCGCGAGGAGACCGAACGCCTCGGCGGGACGTGCCTGCTGCGCGGGTGCATCCCGACCAAGGCGATGCTCCACACGGCGGACCTCGTCTACGACATGCGCCGCAGCGAGGACTTCGGCGTCGTCGGCGGCGAGGCCAGCGTCGACATGGACAAGATGGACGCGTACCGCGCCAAGGTCGTGGGCAAGAGCGTGGGCGGCGTGAAGTACCTGATGAAGAAGAACGGCGTGGACGTTCACTTCGGGCACGGGCGCCTGGACGGACGCAACCGCGTCCGCGTGACCCACGCCGACGGCTCCGAGGTCACGCTGGCGACCAGGAACGTCATCGTCGCCACCGGCTCGGCGTGCCGCCACCTGCCCTTCCTGAAGATCGACCAGGAGCGGATCATCGACTCCGACGCCCTGCTCTACTCGAAGGTCATGCCCGAGCACCTCGTCGTGCTGGGCGCCGGCGCGGTCGGCTCCGAGTTCGCGTCCGTGTTCCTGCGCTACGGCGCCGAGGTCACGCTCGTGGAGATGGCCGACAAGATCCTCCCCATCGAGGACCACGAGTCATCCGACGCGGTCGCCAAGGTCTTCAAGCGCCAGGGCATGAAGGTCCTCACGAACGCCAAGCTGACCGAGGCCAAGGCCCACGCCGACGGCGTGACGATCGTGATCGAGGACGCCAAGACCGGCACCTCGCAAGTCGTCGAGGCCTCGCACCTGCTCGTGGCCGTCGGCCGCCGCCCCGTCACCGACGACGTCGGCCTGAACACCACCGGCGTGACCGTGGACGACCGCGGCTTCATCGAGGTCGACGAGTTCATGCACACCTCCGAGGACTGGGTCTACGCCATCGGGGACATCGTCGAGACGCCCTGGCTCGCCCACGTCGCCTCCAAGGAGGGCATCCTCGCCGTCGACCACATCGCCGGCGCCGACCCTCGCCCGCTCAACTACGGCCACGTGCCCAACTGCACCTACTGCACGCCCGAGGTCGCCTCTGTCGGCCTGACCGAGCGCGCGGCCGAGGAGGCCGGGTACGACGTCAAGGTCGGCAAGTTCCCCTTCAGCGCCATCGCCAAGGCCACGATCCTCGGAAAGAGCGACGGCTTCGTCAAGATCGTCGCCGACGCGAAGTACGGCGAGCTCCTGGGCATGCACATCGTCGGCGCCAAGGCGACCGAGCTGATCACCGAGGCCACGCTCGCGCTCGGGCTCGAGGCCACCGTCGATGAGATCATCGGCGCGATCCACCCGCACCCGACGCTCGCCGAGGCCGTCGCCGAGGCCGCGCACGCCACGCTCGGACACGCGCTCCACATCTGAGCCGCGCCCGCGCGGGGCATGACGCACGCAAACCATTGATTTCACGACCCTAATCCGAAGAGAAGACACAATGCGAACCGAAGTGGTGATGCCCCAGATGGGCGAGTCGGTGGCCGAAGGGACGGTGACCGCGTGGCTCAAGGAGATCGGGGACTTCGTCGCGCGCGACGAGCCGCTCTTCGAGATCACGACCGACAAGGTCGACGCCGAGGTGCCCAGCCCTGTCGAGGGGTACCTCGTCGAGAAGCTCGTCGCGCCTGGGACCACCGTCGAGATCAACACGATCGTGGCGATCCTGAACACGGAGGCCTCCGCCGGAGCGGGCGACGCGCCCGCCGCGCCGGCGATCACCTCCGCGCCCGCCCTCTCGCCCTCCCCGGAGCAGCCCGCGAC
>CAJXPN010000292.1 GCA_913058025.1 uncultured Myxococcales bacterium
GGAGACCCAGCTCGGGGTCTCCATGCGCGCGATCGGCATGATCGCGCCGCCCAGGATGACCTGCGGGATGAGCAGCAGCGGGACGAGCGCGAGCGCGGCCGGCGTCGTGCGCACGATCGCCGAGAGCAGCAGGCCCAGCGAGGTGCCCGCCAGCGCGCACACCCACAGCGTGAGCAGGTGGAAGAGCGGGTTCCCGACCATGTCGAGCATGAAATAGGTGATCGTGAGCAGCATCACGCACTGCGCGAGCGCCAGCACCGCCAGCACCACGAACTTCGACCCGACGTAGGCCAGGATCGACAGGTTCACCATCCGCTCGCGCTTGTAGATCGCCTGCTCGCTCACGATCTCGCGCGCCGCGTTCGAGCACCCGAACCAGATCGCCGAGATCACCATGATGAACAGCGCGAAGGGCATGAACTCGAGCCGGTTCATCGCGCCCTCGTCGAGCCCGCCGAAGACCATGTTCACCATGACGGCGATGATGGGCGCCTGGGCGAGCAGGATCGCCGTGCCCACGGTGTCCTTGCGCTTGATCGTGAGGTAGCGGCGGCACAACGTGACGAGCTGGTGGAGCTGGAACGAGGGCGACTTGCGCTCGGAGCCGCCGGTGATGTCGACGTCGCCCCGGTTCTCGCGCCGGTCCTCGACGTACTCCTTGTAGTAGGTCGACTGCCTGTAGCGCGCGGCGAAGGTCTCCATGGGCTCGCCCGCGCGCTTGGCGTCGACGAGCGGGCGCAGGCACGAGCCCGGGTCCGCGAGGACCTCCTGGGCCTGGGGCGAGCTCGGGTTCATGTGCGGGTGAAAATAGAGCATCGAGTCGGGGTAGGTCGGCCCGTAGTAGACCTCCTCGCCGTCGGCCAGATACAGCACGTTGTCGAGCTTGCGGTACACCTGTAGGGAGGGCTGGTGGATCGTGATGAGGATCGTGCGGCCCTGATCGGCGAGCTTGCGCAGCAGGCGCATGACGTTGGCGGCGTCCTCGCTGGCGAGCCCGCTGGTGGGCTCGTCGAGGCACAGCAAGCTCGGCTCGGTCAGCAGCTCCAGCGCGAGGTTCACGCGCTTGCGCTGGCCGCCCGAGATGCCCTTGCGCTCGGGCGAGCCGATGCGGACGTCGCGGGTCGGCGCGATCTCGAGGTCGACGAGGACCTGGTCGATCCGGCGCGCGATCTCGGAGTCGTCGGTGTCGGGCGGCAGGCGCAGCTTGGCGGTGAAGTAGAGCGCCTCGTAGACGGTCAGCTCGCCGTGGATGATGTCCTCCTGGGGGACGTATCCGATGGCGCCGCGGTAGCGATCGTAGTGGGTGTTGAGCTCGTCGCCGTTGATGACGGTGCGGCCGTGGGTCGGCTTGATGTAGCCGATCATCGACATCAGCAGCGTGGTCTTGCCGGCGCCGCTGGGGCCCATGACGCCGACGAACTCGGTGGGGTAGGCGGTGAAGGAGACCCCATCGAGCAGGCGCTTGACCTGGCCGTTGTTGACGACGTCGACGCGGATGTTCTCCGCCTGCAGGAGGATGTCGCCCCGGTAGGACTTCTGGATCGCGCCGCGCGCCAGGTCGATGCGCACGGCGTAGGTGCCGAAGCTGACGGTGTCCTCGGTGCCCAGCTCGGAGCGGCCCACGCGCTTGCCGTTGATGAACGTGCCGTTGGCGCTGGCGAGGTCCTCGAGGAAGAACGCCTTCTTCTTTCGCACGATGCGCGCGTGGTGGCGTGAGACCTGCGGGGCGTCCAGGACGATGTCATTGTCGGAGCCGCGGCCGATGGTGATGATCTTCTTGTCGAGCGACATCGCCAGGTTGCCCTGGGTCTCCTGCCTGGGGGCGTCGACGTCGCCCAGGAAGTCGCGCAGGCGGCTGACGGGGAAGCGGTAGCTGCCCATGAAGATGACGTCGCGGTCCTCGACCGTGCCGCGCGCGATCGGCTGGGTGGTCCGGTCGCGCAGGAAGGTCCCGTTGGCGCTCTCGAGGTCCTCGACGAGCCACCCGCCGTCGCGGCGCGTGAGCCGGACGTGGCGGCGTGAGATCTGCGGGGCGTCGAGGACGATGTCGCAGTCGGGGTCGCGCCCGATGACCACCGAGACGACCTCGTGCTGGGCGAACGAGGGGATCGCGGTGAGCGCCTGGGTCGCGCGCATCTGCGCGCGGTCGTCTGTCAGGCGCTCGGCGAGCTCGGTGTCCAGCGTGAACGTGTAGCTGCCGAAGCCGATGTGGTCGCCGGGTCGCACGCGCGCGCACTCGATCGCGTGGCTGTTGACGGTCGTGCCGTTGGTGGAGTTGAGGTCCTGGAGGAGGTAGCGCGACCCGTCGCGCGCGAGCACGGCGTGGTGCGCGGAGACGGCGTGCATGGGGATGACGATGTCGTTGTCCGGATCGAACCCGAAGGTCAGCCGCCTGGCGCCCTCGGGGATCGACTCGACCTCGTCGGGCGCCGGGATCGAGTCCTCCATGAGCCCGGCGTGCTCGGGGGCCGGGCGCTCGTTGGCCGTGTCGCGCTTTGGCTTCTTGCGCTTGCGCGTGGGAGCGGCAGAGGACGTGGGCGCGACGCCGTCGACGAGCCCGGAGGGCGCGCTGCGTGCGCCGTGGAGCGTGTCCTCGGGGAGCATGTTCTCCTGGGGGAGTCTGCGGCCACACCCCACGCAGCTGCGCGCTTCGGATGGGTTGTTCGTGCCGCACTCGTCACAGATCATGCCGCGTCACCTCGAGAGGGGGCGCTCGCGCCCTCCTCGTGTGGGGGCGTTCGCTTCAGAGTGGCGAGATGATACGCGCACGGTGAGCGGCGCGTAAAGCGCCTGACCGCGACCTGTCAATCCTTTGACAACCCGCGATGCGCCCGCATATAAGGGTGATCGGATTCAAACCGCGGTGGTGCTCGCTGCTTCTCCACGTTCCACGTCACCGTGGGACCTCTTACGGAGGCCGAGCGCACACCTCGAACGCTCCATAGGCTGGCGAGAAGATGGCGAAACTCAAAGTGGGCATTTGTGGGGCTGGTGCGATCTCGGAACTCCACGCGCTGGGTTACGAGCGCGATGAACGCGCCGAGATCGTTGCCGTGTGCGACATCGACGAGGACGCGGCCGTTCGCCGCTCTCTCGATTGGGGCGCGCGCGTCTACTTCAACGACTACGACAGCCTCGTCGCCGACCCACGCGTCGACGCCATCGAGCTGCTCACCCCGCACTACCTGCACGCCGAGCAGGCGATCAAGGCGCTGGAGGCCGGCAAGCACGTCTCCATGGAGCGCCCCATCGCGCTCACGATCGAGGACGCCGGGCGCGTCCTCGCCGCGGCAGAGAAGGCAGGCAAGATCGTCCAGGTCTATGAGCCGTGCCTCTACTACAAGCCCCTGCTCGACGCTCGAAACCTCATCGACGCCGGTGAGATCGGGACCCCGACTGGCCTGCGCATCAGCGCCGTCATCGGGAAGTCCGAGTCCGGCATGTGGGACTTCGAGTCGCTCCCGGCCTCCGCGTCGTGGCGCTTCGACCCCAAGAAGGTCGGCGGCTCCCCGATGCTCTACGACGTCGGCTACCAGGCCTTCTGCATCGCGCTCTTCCTCATCGGCTCGGTCGAGAAGGTCGAGGTCTGGCGCTCCGAGACCGCCGTCGGCCCCCACAAGCTCGACGCGCCCACCGTCGCCATGTGGAAGCACTTCCAGCAGGAGTGCTTCGGCGTGCTCGACCTGACCTACGCGCCCGAGCGCAAGATGCGCTCGACCTACTTCCCCCTCGAACTCCACATCACCGTCACCGGCACGCGCGGCGACGTCCAGGTCACGCGCAGCTCCGACGCCACCAGCATCGACCCCCCGGTCGTGCTGCGCCGGAACAACCGCCGCGTCACCTACGGCCAGAAGGCCACGACCTTCGAGGACAGCTTCGTGCGCGCCACGCAGAACTTCATCGGCGCCTGCCTCGGTGACGAGGAGCCCTTGCTCCGCGGACAGGAGGCCAAGCAGCTCCTCGTCCTCACGCTCGCGTACTACGAGTCCGCGCGCCGTGGCCGCCCTATCACGCTCCACCACGGCTGAGCCGACCTCCCACAGGAGAGCGCCCCATGAACGTCCGCACGATCTCCGCGCTCCTCGCCTCGTCTCTCCTCATGGCCTGCACGGCCTCCGAGTCCGGAGGGTTCGCGCCCGGTGACGACGACGGCTGGTCCTTGAACAACCCGTCCCCTGTGGCCGACTCGGGCCAGGACATGAGCCTCCTGCCCGACGTCGGCCCCGACCCCGTCGTGCAGGACACGGGCGGACCCGATCCCATCGAGCCCGACGCGGGCGGACCCGATCCCATCGACGCTGGTGGCCCCCCTGTCGACGTCGGCGCCACCGACCCCATCGACTCCGGCAGCACGGACGGCCCCTGCGCCACCAACTCCGACTGCACCTCGGGCACCGTCTGCTGCGCCGGGACCGGCGGCACGCTCTCGTGCACCCCCGAGGCGGACTGCTTCTTCGACGGCACGTGCGCCCAGGACTCCGAGTGCCCCAACAACGGCGAGTGCTGCGACTTCTCTCAGTTCGGGATCCCGCAGAACGTCTGCCGGCCGACCTGTGACATGGGCGGCGGCGGCATGCAGGGCGGCTGCACCAACAACACCGACTGCGCCACGGACGAGGTCTGTTGCCCCGGCCTCGGTGGGTCTCCCAAGTGCGAGCTCAAGACGCAGTGCGTCGTCGGAGGGCTGTGCGCCCAGGACGTCGACTGCCGAGACGGCCAGACGTGCTGCAGCTTCGGTGTCCCGAACCTGAGCATCTGCAACGACCGGTGCTCCTTCTAGCGAGGTCCGCATGCCCTCTCAGACCGAGTCGCCGCCTCGCGCACGCGACGCCGGCCGCTACACCCTCCAGGAGACACCGCGGCGCTACGCGGTCATGCTCAACGCGCGCGCTCGCGGCTGGAACGGTGAGGTCCATCAGGCCATCCAGCGCTTCGTCTCCAACAAGGACCTCTTCCTCACGGACGACTTCCACCAGGCCCGACGCACCGTCGACAAGCTCCTGCGCGCCGACTACGACGCCATCTTCGCCGGCGGCGGCGACGGCACCATCATGTACCTGGTCAACCAGCTCGAGCGTCGCATCCGCTCCGGTGAGCTCGCCCGCGAGGACGCCCCGCCCATCGGCGTGCTCAAGCTCGGCACGGGCAACGCGCTCGCGACCTACCTCGACAGCCAGGACATCCTCGAGGACCTGCGCGCCTTGAGCGAGGGCGCCGAGCTCATGGTCCACGAGATCAACATGCTCGAGGACCCCGACGGCGAGCTCTTCCCCTTCGCGGGGGTCGGCTGGGACGCCGAGATCCTCAGCGACTACGACAACGTCAAGGACCTCGCCCGCGACACCGCCGCCGAGCCCTACGCCACCGGCCTCACCGGCTACGGCGCCGCCATCGCCACCCGCACCATCCCGCGCGTCCTCTCACAGCGCGCCCCCACCCTCACGATCACCAACCTCGAGGGCGTCGCCTACCGCATGAGCTTCGACGGCGAGATCCTCGCCGAGTACGCCGAAGGCGAGGTCATCTACAACGGCCCCGCGCGCATCTGTAGCGCCGCGACCGTCCCCTTCTGGGGTTTCCAGGTCCGCATGTTCCCCCACGCGGACAGCGACCCCACGCGCTTCCAGATGCGCTGCTACCACGGCGGCATCCCCGAGATCCTGCTCAACCTGCGCGACATGTGGCGCGGCCGCGTGCGCGAGGAGAACGTCCACGACGTCCTCGCGCGCAACGTGCGCGTCGAGGTCGACGGCGAGGCGCTCCCGTACCAGGTCTCGGGCGACTCGGCTGGCGTCGAGCGCATGATCGAGTGGCGCATCGCCAGGAGCCCCGTCCGGCTCGCCACGCCTCACACCGCTTGAACCAAGCCACTCATCGCCTCACGACGCCGCGCCGCCCGGGCGCCCGCGTACCCCCTTTATCGAGGTCTCCCTTGAACGACAACACGCTCTGGCTCGACGCGCTCGACGCGCGCGCACGCGGCGCACGCGTCCCGCGCCCCGCGCTCGACGCGCTCCGCTCCTCCTCCCTCGACGCGCTCTCTGCGCTCGGCAGGCTCGCCTTCGCCGCCGCCGAGGAGGAGGCGCTCGACGACGCGCTCGACGCCGCCCTCGACGACCCCGAGAGCGCCCACGACGCCATCGACGCGCTCGCGCGAGCCGCCTCCGCGTGGTCCCACCCCGCGCTCGCGTCCGCCCTCGACTACGACTCCGTCCGG
>CAJXPN010000293.1 GCA_913058025.1 uncultured Myxococcales bacterium
TACGAGATTTCTGCCTGTCTCGTGGGCTCGGAGATGTGTATAAGAGACAGAGATCGGCTTGGACAACTACGAGAAGAAGAGCGTCCACATCTCGAACCTCTTCGACTCGTACAAGAAGATGCTCGAGGCCGAGGCGTACCTCGCCGAGGAAGAACTCCCGATGCCGGATGAGCTCAAGGGGCTCGAGCAGCAGAAGAAGCTCGCTCGCGATGAACTCGACAAGATCTTCATGAACTACCGCGTCAGCTACAAGTCGAAGTCCAAGGTCGAGATGTACCGGGACATGGCGGTCTCGCTCAACGCGATCAAGTCACACTTCCCAGACAAGGCTGCGCCCGAGTACAAGTGGGCCGGTGACCGCATCGTCGAGATGAAGTCTTCGGGGACATACCCCAAGTTCTGAATCCGATGCCTCACCGGCTGCTCGTGGCGGCCGCGCTTCCTTCTGGAGGAATTCAGTGAGACAGATGACGCGCCAAGGGGCGCGAGTGATAGGAGGGCGCCTCATGGCGCCCTCGTTGTTGTGTGTATGTCTCTTGATGAGTGCGGCGTGCTTGGCACCTCATGAGCGCGCCGATCGTGCGTTCGAGGCTGGCGCCTATGGCGAGGCGCTCAACCTGTACGAGTCGTCGATCACCGACGGGACGAAGGACCCGAAGGTCTTCTACAAGGCCGGCATGGCCGCGATGCGTGTCGGCGAGTTCTCCGTGGCCGAGCGCCACCTGAGCCGATCCCTGCGCTATGGAGGCGGCGTCGAGTCCGCTCAGCAGCTCGCGACGCTCTATCTGCAGACTTCGAACTACGCGCGCGCGGTGCAGGTCCTCAAGTTCCTGTTGGACACGGGCCTCTCCAAGCAGCCTATCTACAACAACCTCGGCACGGCGCTCATGTACGCTGGCGAGGTGCTCGACGCGGAGTCGTATCTGTTGATCGCGCAGCAGATGAACCCCGCCGACCCTATCCCTTACGTGAACCTCGGGGTGCTCTACGATCGCTACATCAAGCGCCCGGCGCTCTCGATCGAGTTCTACGGGTGCTACCTCCAGCTGGCTCCGCGAGGCGGCCAGGCGGGCACCGTGGGGACGAGGCTTCGCCAGTTGAACGACGGCGGGCTCGAGGTCGTGTACCAGGACGTCAAGTGTGGCGAGGTGTACAGGCCAGCCAAGACGGACGTGGTGTCGCTCAAGGAGGCGATGGGTACCGTCGAGCTCGGCTTCGAAGAGGACCCCGCGGCTAGCAAGAGCAAGATCGAGGTCAACGCTGGAGCGAGCAAGGGTGAGGCGAAGCTGAACCCCGAGGTCGCTCCGACCATGGCTTCTGGAGTCCGCGCGCGCGCTCGAGATGCGTACGGTCGCGGTGACTACGAGGGCGCGATCGCATTGATCGGACAGATCCAGTCGAGCTCGCTGAAGGGTGAGGACGCGCTGATGTTGGGCAGGTGTCATGAGCAGCTCAAACGCCCGGAAGACGCGGAGCGGTGGTACAAGACCGCTGTGGTTCGTGACTCCGCGGCGGAACATGTGGGTGCGTTGCTCGAGTTCCTCTGGTCCGCGCGTCGCCTCAGGGAGCTCGGCGTCCAGTGTGCCCAGTGGGAAGGCGATGAGTATGTGTCGGTGAGAGGTCGTTGTGACGAACTCAAGGCGCTCTTGGACAGCGCGTCTGCGCCTTGAGGTCATGTCAGGAGTGTGGTCATGAGTATCTTACGTCGGTTCAACAGTGACGAGCGCGGGGCCTCGGCGGTCGAGTACATCGTCGCGCTGATCCTGTGCTGCATGGTCGTCATCGGGGTCAACAAGCTCTTCGGCGACACGCTGCGTAAGAAGTTCGAGATGAGCAACAACCAGATCTCTCAAATGGACGAGCCAGAGAAGGGCCCCAGTGGCTCCAAGGATGGCGACGGCTCGGGGGGAGATGGTAGTGGGGGCGCGTCGAAGAGCTCGGGGGCATCCGGAGCGAGTGCCGCGTCTGCAAAGGGCGGCTCCGAGGGTGGCGGAGCTGGGGCCGGAGGCCGAGGCGGAAGCGGTGAGGGCGGGGTGAGCGTCATCGACAAGGGGAACAAGGTCGCCAACCCGGACGACCCAGGGGGGTACGTGCAGGGCTTCGAGGAGGAGAAGAGGGCGGGGTTCAACCCGTTGCTCCTGCTGATCTTCCTCGGCCTCGGCGGGATGCTGTTCTACGTCATGTACAAGGGTAACAAGGGCTAGCGGTTCGTCACTCGATCGCGCTCAGGACGTTTCCGAAGAGCGCGGGGGCGCCGAGCAGTACGAGCGCGTCGACGCCGAAGAGCATCCGTATCCAGGAGTACGCGGCCTCGAGGTCCTCTCCTGTGAGGATGAGCTGCGTCGACCGGACAGACGCGATGAGCACCGGGACGAGGAGGGGGTAGAGGATCAGCGGGAGGAGGATGTCTCTGAGCCTGTGGTGGACGAGCATGGCCGAGAGGAACGTCCCGATGGCGGCGATACCCAGCGTCCCGGCTGCGAGCGATGCGAGGTAAGCGCCGGGGTTCTCGAAGAAGGGGACCTCGAATGAGAAGACGAGGAGGGGGAGTAGCGCGAGCTCGAAGGTGAGGATGTAGACCAGGTTGGTGAGGAGCTTGCCCAGATAGAGCGAGACGGAGGTCCCGGGTATGAGGGCGAGCGCGCGCAGGCATCCCGACTCGCGTTCGTCTGCGAAGGAGCGCGTGAGCGAGAGCGTGGACGTGAAGAGGATGGAGACCCAGAGGATGCCTGGGAAGATCAGCGGTGCGGTGCGGGAGTCGCGGTAGAACGAGAAGACGAAGACGAGCATCACGACGACCGAGAAGAAGATGGTGGTGGTCGTGACTTCACGGGAGCGGAGCTCGCGCCGAAGGTCCTTGGCCGTGATCGTCAGCGTCTGTTGGAGGAACCGCGGCGGCATCAGGCGTACTCCTCGTAGGCGCTCAGGAGGTCGCCGGGTGAGGTCAGCGCGGTGTCGTGAGCCACACGCCCGCGGCGCAGAAAGAGTGCGCGGTCGCAGAGGGCGTCGGCGGTGGCGAGATCGTGGGTGGAGAGGATGAGGATCTTTCCCTGAGAGCGCAGCATGTCGAAGAGCTTCGAGAGGTCGGCGCGCCCGGCGCGGTCGAGTCCCGTGAGTGGCTCGTCGAGGAGGACGAGCGCGGGGTCGTGGAGGAGCGCCCGGGCGAGTGTGAGGCGTTGGACCATTCCTCGTGAGCAGTCACGAACGAGGCGATCGTGTGCGTCGGCCATCCCGACGCGCTCGAGGAGCCCCTGGGTGAGGTCGTGGATGTCCGAGAGCCCATACATTCGAGCATAGAACGTGAGGTTCTCGGCGCCCGATAGGTTGGCGTAGAGGAGCGGGTCGTGTCCGACCCAGCCGATGGAGCGGCGCGCGCGCCGGGTGACCTGTGCCCAGGACAGCGCGTCGTAGTGGACCTCACCTTGAGTGGGCGCGTCCAGCGTGGCGAGGATGTTCAGGAGCGTGGTCTTGCCTGCGCCGTTGCCACCTAGGAGCGCGGTGGCGCTGCCCGACTCGAAGGTCGTGGAGACGCGGTGGAGGGCGAAGGTGCGCCCGTAGGCGCGAGAGACCTTCTCGAGGCGGACGAGCTTCATGCGATGCCTGGAGTGGTCTCTCCGAGCTCCTCGAGCTTCTTGATGAGGAGCGCTGCGCGGGCGCGGAGCGAGGAGGACTCGAACTCGTAGTCGCGCGCGGAGACGTGACCGGTGTCGAGGTCGTCTTCGAGTTCGGTGAGCGCGTCGAGTGTGGCCTCCAGCTCTGCGCGAAGGTCCTGAGTCAGCTTGTCGCGGGAGTCTGCGGATGCGTGTCGAGCGCGTGAGGACGACGCGAACACGATGATGGCCGCGGCGCCGAGGAGCCCCATCGCGATGACGTACCACGGCGCGGCGGAGCGCTCGAAGGGGAGGCCTCTGAGCTGGAACGAGAGCTCCGACTTGGGCGAGATGTCCTTGCCGATGGCGACGATGAACTCGCGATCGGTGCGCAAGCCGGGGATGTCGGAGCGCTGGCCCAGCGTGAGGTCGAACGAGCGCAGCTCGAGGTCCTCGAGGTAGCGGATCTTGTCGTAGTCCGTGTTGACGGGGACGAGGACGTCGAACTGCTCGGTGGGGTAGTCGAGGCGCTGCGTGTAGGTGAACCGATCGGACTTTGCGGGCATGGAGTAGCGGAGCTGGATCGAGACCGGCTCGCCAGGCTTGAGCACGCCCTGGAAGAAGACCGTGGAGTTGACGACCTTGGTCTGGTTCGAGGCGCCCATGACGTTGATGCCCTGGGCCTTGATGGGCAGCTCGAGGGGGACACCGCGGGCGAAGGCGGGGTCAGAGATGAGAGTGGTGTCGAGCGCCGCGTCTCCTCGCACTGTCAGTGTCCACATCTGGCTGAAGACGAGGTAGCCCTCCCAGGGCTCGATGACGGTGCGGACCTGCTTGGCGACCAAGACGCCTGGATCGAAGGTCTTGGGGAAGACGGGAAGTGAGATCGACGCCCCGGGTACGGGGATGACGACGGGGCTCTTGAAGGAGACGCCGTCGTGTGTCGTGAGCGCGTGGATGCGCAGACCAGTGTCGGCGAGCGTGTCTGGGATGTTCTCGAACGTCGCGACGCCCTGGGCGTCGGTGACGCCGGCCCACTCGCGTTGGGGTTCGGGATCCGTGGGCTCGAACGGCCCTTTGGGCCGCGCCGCGCGCAACAGGACGGGGGCGTTCGCCACGGGGGAGCCCGTCTTACCCTGTAGGACCGAGACACGGACCGAGAACGCCGGGGCGTCCTGTGCGTGGACGATCGCCGGAGACGAGAGCGCGAGGATGGAGAGGAGGGAGACGACGTGGCGCATCAGTTGACCTCACTACGCGAGGGTTCGCTCGTCGAGTGGGAGACCTCGAGGGCGGGCATGGGGGCGCCGCATCGGCTGCAGAACCTCGCCTTGGGGTCGTTGTTGGAGAAGCTACAGGAGGGGCAGGCGCCGAGCGTCTCGCGGTCGACGGGGGGCGAGGCCTCGGTCGCTTTGGGCTTCTTCTTCGTCCGCTTCTTGGAGGGCGCGTCGTGCTCTTCGGCGGTGGGGTGCTCGGCGGGGGTCTGGTCGCGCGAGACCTCGAGCTGAAGGGGCCCACGTCGCGCCGCGAGGGCGGCTTCGACGCGCTCTCGCCAGTCTCGGCCGCCGTGGAGTTGATCGAGTTCGCGCATGGCCTTGACGGCGCGCGACTCGTGCTCGCGCTTGAGCTGGAGGTAGTCCTCCTGGGTGATCTTCTTGAGCTCGCGGTCGACCTTGAGGTCGCGAAGGGCCGACGTGTTGAGGGCCTTGAGCGATGAGAGCTCTTCGGACTGGCGGAGGTCCTCGCTCAGAAGGTCTGCGCGAGCGGAGTCGTCCTTTCCGATGAGCGGCTTCACCATGAAGTAGAGCATGTACGCGGTGAACGCGCCGAAGAGCGCGATGAGGGCGAGTGTCATGGCTCGCCTCGAGGCACGGGGGCGTCGTCGCGCTGTGCGAGGAGGCGCTCGGCGGAGCTCCACTCGGAGTGTGACTCGTAGGTGTAGAGGGCCAGGGGGGCGCTCGAGGCGAGCGCGAGGACGAGGATGCCCCCGACGCCGCTGACGAACACTCTCGGGCTGGGCGTGAGGACGTCGAGCTCTTCGCGGGTGGGCCACAGGCAGAGCATCGTGCCGAAGATGAGGATGGTTCCTCCTAGCCAGAACCACCAGGTGAACGGCGCGATGAAGACCTTGAACGCGGCGGCCTGAGTGTTCGGGTCGTGCGAGACGAGCGCGACGTAGAGGTCCTCGAGGGGGGTCGTCTTGATGTCGATCTCGGAGGTCGGCATGTTCGGGCGAGCGTTGAAGATGGCCTTGCCCGGCGCGAGCGTGTAGACGCGCTTGCCTTTGTGGAAGGCTGCGACGTCGGCGATGATGATCCGCTTGTCGCGCTGACGCTCCTCACGCAGGCGTTCGTAGGTCAGCGTGTAGTCGCCGATGGTGACGGACTCGCCAGGCATCAGGGAGACGTCCTGCTCGATCTTGAGGGCGTTGCCGGCGAAGGCGATGTAGGCGGCGACGATGCCCAGGTGGACGATGTAGCCGCCGTAGCGTCGCTTCTGCTTCATGGCCATCATGAAGATGGCCATGACGGTCGACTCGCCGTGCGCCGAGGAGCGGGCGCGCGCGGCGCGCGCGACGTCGGCGATCATGGTGGTGACGGCGAAGACGGCGAAGGTGACGGTG
>CAJXPN010000294.1 GCA_913058025.1 uncultured Myxococcales bacterium
TACGAGATTTCTGCCTGTCTCGTGGGCTCGGAGATGTGTATAAGAGACAGGGCTCTGCGCGACGTCGTCGAGCGCCTGGGAGCCGCGGGCGGTGAGGATGAGGTCCCATCCCTGGGCGGCGAGCCGGTGGGCGAGCGCGGCGCCGAGTCCGAGTGATGCGCCGGTGATGAGCGCGAGGGGTCGTGTGGGGTTCATCGTCTGTCCTCTTCATGTGGTCATCGGCCTGTCGGCCGTCTGCACCGAATGGAGGGACGCGAGGGCCACGCGACACGGCCCGCATGGACAGGGGGGACCTGCCCTATGGGACAGGTTGACGCGGGTCACGCAGGGTCGATGCTATGGTGGCATGAGGAGGCCACCATGAGAGACACCACCCCCGAAGAGCTCGCCGCGCTCGCGCAGCTCGCGGGCGCGCTCAACGAGGCGACGACGCTGGAGTCGGCGCTCGAGGTCGCGCTCGAGCACCTGACCGAGCGCTTCGGGCTGCGCACGGGCTGGATATGGCTGCGCGAGGACACCGGCGACGAGGTCTACGTGCTCGCCGCGGCGCGCGACCTCCCCGACGCGTTCGTCGAGGACGCGGGCTGGACGTGTGGGTCGTGTACGTGCCTGGGGGAGTTCGGCTCGGGGGCGCTGGACGCGCCCAAGAACACGGCGGTCCTGAGGTGTTCGCGCCTGTCGAGCGTGCCCGGCGAGACGAACGGGTTGGGCTTTCACATCAGCGTGCCGCTGCGCACGCCCCGCGCGGCTCTGGGCGTGCTCAACCTCGCGAGCGCGACCTGGCGCGAGCTCTCGCCGCGCGAGCTCGGGGTGATGGGGATCGTCGGCGAGCTGCTCGCGACGACGATCGAGCGCGCGAAGGCGACGCGCAAGGTCGCCGACCGCGCGGCGTGGTCGGAGCGCGTGCGCGTGGCGCGCGACCTCCACGACACGGTCGTGCAGCACCTGGTCGCGCTGACGATGAACCTCGAGACGATCCAGGCGGTCACCGACCCCGAGGCATCCACTCAGCCGATGCTCGGCGCCGCGATCGACCTGGCGCGCCGGAGCCTCGACGACGCGCGCGCGAGCGTGCTCGAGATGCGTGAGGACCAGCTCGAGGGGCGCTCGCTGCCGGACGCGCTCGACGCGCTGTGCGCGCACAAGTTCACCGGACGGCCCGAGCGGGTCTCGCTCGAGGTCACAGGGCCTCACGCCGCGCTCGACGGGCGCCGCCGCCTCGGGCTCTACCGGATCACGCAGGAGGCGCTGTCGAACGTCGCCCGGCACGCGAACGCGAGCGTCGTGTGTGTGCGCCTGGAGGTCGACGCGTCGGGCGACGCCAGGCTCACGATCGACGACGACGGCGACGCGCCCGACCCGCTGGGGGCCGAGCCCGGGGGCGTCGGGCTCATCGGAATGAGGGAGCGCGCGCGCCTGATGGGAGGCTCTCTCGAGGTCCGCGAGCGGGCTGGAGGCGGCGTCCGGGTCAGCGCGCTCGCGCCCGCCCCCGACGCGACGGAGGGCTCATGATTCGGGTCATGCTCGTGGACGATCACCCCGTGGTTCGGGAGGGCCTGGCGATGATGCTCGCGACGACCGACGACATCCGCGTGGTCTGCCAGACGGGCGACGGCGCGGACGCGACGAGGCTGGTCGCAGAGCACACGCCGGACGTGGTGATGCTCGACCTGAGGATGCCTGGCGTGAGCGGGCTCGACGTGCTCGGCGCGCTGGCCGAGGCCGGCTCCGAGGTCCGCGTAATCGTGTTCTCGGCGTACGACGACGACGAGATGATCATCGAGGCGGTGCGTCGCGGCGTCGCCGGCTACATCCTCAAGGGCACGCCCCGGGCGCAGCTCTTCGAGTCGATACGGCTGGTGGCCTCGGGCGGTTCGCTCGTGTCGCCCTCGCTCATGGCGCGGGTGCTCGATGGGATGAAGGAGACGGCGCCGAGCGTCTCGCTGACGCCGCGAGAGCTCGAGGTCCTCCAGCTCGTGGCCGCGGGCTGGACCAACCCCGAGATCGCGACCTCGCTGGGCGTGGCGCCGCGCACGGTGAAGTTCCACGTGTCGTCGCTGCTCGAGAAGCTCCAGGTCGACAACCGCACCGAGGCTTCGATGGAGGCGATACGGCTCGGGTTCGTCGAGCTGTGAGGATCTGCTCAGGGGTGGGTCACTCGTCTTCGGCCTCCTGACGGATGAGCACGTAGGACCTGGTCGTGGACGAGATGCCGACCTCGACGCGGTACTCGAGCTGACAGCCTTCGTACTCTGGCGCGTCCGCGAGGGGGGCTGGGTTCGTACACCCGTACTCGTCGGCCATGTGCTTGCGCATGGCGCGATCGAAGCCCTCGTCCTTCTCGTCGACTGGTGTGTACTTCATCAGGTTGATGTCCTTCCCCGCAGCTGGCCTCGTGACGCTGTGGCGGACCTCGACGCCGTCGACGTCGAACACTTGAGAGCACGAGTAGACGGTGCCTGAGGGGTCTACTTCGACGACCCCCTTGCATCGCTCCACGTACATCTCTTCGGTCATCACCCACCAGATCTTGTCGAAGCACGCAGGATATTCCAAGGTCATGTTCGTGTAGATCACGAACACCACGACGATGATGGCCGCGCCGCCGAACTTGATCTTGTTCATTGTCCTCATTTCACCACTCGCTCAAGAGGTTCCGGCGCCGATCCGATTCGAATGGGCGTGGGCCCCACGGGCCCAGACAGTCTCGGTAGCACATGAGACATCTCGACAGCGCTCGCGACGATACCCTGACGTCCGCGCCGGCATCGAATGCGTTCCGATTGCGCAAACAACGATTGATTCGTGTGCTCCGCAGTCTCTAGACTGACGCTCAGACGAACACCAGAACGCGTGGAGGCTACGGGCCCACGCCGCCACGACGGAGGAGCGCCCATGCGAACCATCCACGCGATCGCGCTGTGCACCATCGCTTCTTGCGCGCTAACGGGCGTCGCCCACGCCGGGCCGCCCACGCTGGAGAAGAGCACGCATCAGGGCGCGACGTTCATGCTCCCGGCGGGCTGGATCGTGAAGTCGACGTCCACGCCCAACGCGCAGGTGACCGCAGAGGAGACGCCTGGCTCGGCGCAGAGCCCGTCGCTCCACTACATGACCTACCCGCTGAGCGCGGGCGAGGACACCTCGCGGTTGCGCGCGCAGAGCATCGTCGCGAGCCTCGAGGGCGCCAGGATCGTATCCAACCAGGCGGGCCCCGACGGGGCCGTGATCCAGCAGTGGCGCGGCAAGCTGAGCGGCGTCGAGGCGTCCATCTCGTTGTTCTACATGACGAATACGGCGACCGGATTCGGCATGACGGCGGTGTTCGCGGCGCCGCCGGCGCGCTACGCGGACCTGGGCGGCCAGCAGCTCCTGCTCGCCACGCTCGGGCTGTCGGGCGCGACCACTCCAGCCAAGGCGACCAGGCCGGTGGCCGGGTCGAAGCCCGTGGCCAGCGGTAAGCTCTCTGTTCCTGGCAAGTACGCCGCCAGCGACCAGCCGACGCTGTACTACATGGCCGAGAACCTCCAGAAGCTCACGCCGGCCCAGATCGCGGCAGGGTTGCGGGGCTTGAACGCCTCGGAGCATCAGCTCGTCTCGGTGTACGCGGCGTTCGGCAACCTGCTGCACGGCATCGCGTGCGGAGCGGACGCGAGGTCGGTGATCATGACGAACGTCGGGCCGAAGGGGTGCCGCGCGACGATGGCCGAGTGGGCGCAGACGCTCCACCTGACCAACGGAGACAAGCGCGCGGCGTTCGAGTACGCGTTCCGCCAACGCGATCAGCTCCTGACCGGCGCGCGCTGCTCGAACGGCCAGCTCGACGCGTCCTCCTGCGACACCTACATCAGCGCGCGTCGCCGCGACCTCGTCCAGGACGCGAACATGATGACCAGGATCATCGCGAACTTCGGCGACGGCTGCGTCGTCGGCGATCCGGGCTGCGTGCCCTGACACTCGTTCAATTGTGTCTCGGGCGGGAGCGGCCTATCATCGGAGGTGAGATCTCACGTTACGAGCCGCCACAGGATGACGAGCGATGAACCGACCCGCAAAGATCCGGCCCGTAAGACAGGCGCTCATCGTGACCATGCTCGCGCTCTCGGGCTGTGGGCTGTTCGAGTCTCTCGAGGCCCCGGAAGGCGGAGAGCAGGAGGTCGGGTTCGACTACGACGCCGCGGCGAAGGGCATAGACGCCGACATCAACCAGGGCGACGATCTCGACGCCGACGACGGCGAGCGGTGCCCGGCGAACAACTACGTGCGCAGCGGGGAGTGCGCGCGGTGCCCGTCGGGCACGCGGCGGTCGGCGGGAGACGACCCCGCGGCCGGTGACACGGTCTGCGAGCCGATCCTGTGCGGCGAGGACCAGCGCGTGCTCTCAAACCAGTGCATCGCGTGCGTGCGGGGCACTCGGCGGGACGAGGGGGACGACGCGACGGGCCAGGACACGGTCTGTACCCCGATCCTGTGCGGCGAGGACGAGCGCGTCGAGGACCGCGCGTGCGTGGCGTGCGGGCAAGATGAGTTCAACCTCGAGGGGGACGACGCCTCGGGCCCGCCCACGACCTGTGACGCCTCGTCGTGCCCCTCGAACAAGCGCGTCTCGGACAACCAGTGCGTGGCGTGCGCGCCGGGGACGCGCCGGCTCGCCGGCGACGACCCCGCGGGGCCCGACACCATGTGCGACGCGTTGCTGTGCGCGCAGAACGAGCGCGTCGTGCAGAACCAGTGCTCGGCGTGTGGCCCGGGGGGCGAGAACGCCGAGGGCGATGACGCCTCGGGTGCCGACACGACCTGTGACCCGGTGCTGTGCCTGGAGGACGAGCGGGTCGACTCGAACCAGTGCGTGGAGTGCCCGCTTGGCGAGACCAACGCCGCGGGTGATCAGGCGACGGGGCCGGACACCTCGTGCGAGGTGGAGCCATGCCTGGAGGACGAGTACGTCCTCATGGGAGTGTGTACGCCGTGCAGGCCCGGGTCGACCAACGCGTCCGGGGACGACCCCACCCTGATCTCCACCCAGTGCGACCCGACGCTGTGTCAGGAGAACGAGCGCGTCTCGTCGAACCAGTGCGTCGCGTGCGCGACGGGCTGGGTCAACGAGGCGGGCGACGACGCCACCGGGATGGACACGGTGTGCGTGGAGGACCCGTGCTTCACGGTCTACGGCATCCTGTGCGACGACATCACCTACGACTACGTCAAGGCCTCGAACACCGACGCGTCGGACGGCTTCGGGACCTCGGTCGCGATGCACGGGGACCTCCTCGCCGTGGGCGCGGTGGGCGAGTCGAGCAGAGCTACGGGCGTGAACGGCAACGAGCGCGACGACGCGTCGGCGTCATCTGGCGCGGTGTACGTCTTCCAACTGAGGGGCACGACGTGGTCCCAGGTGGCCTACCTGAAGGCCTCGAACTCGGACGCCGGCGACCGCTTCGGCGCGTCCATCGCGCTCCACGAGGGCCTGCTCGTGGTCGGCGCCCCGGGAGAGGCCTCGTCCATCCTCGGATCCCCGGGCGACGACGGCGCGCCGAGCGCGGGCGCGGCATACGTCTTCGGTTCGTTGGCCGGCAGCTGGTCCGAGCTCGCCTACCTCAAGGCTGCGGTCCCGGGGGAGAACGATCGCTTCGGCGAGGCGGTCGCGATCCACGCCGGCCGGGTCGCAGTGGGCGCGCCCAACGAGGACTCCTCGTCGAGCACGATCGACGGTGACCAGGGGGACGACAGCCTGGCCGAGTCCGGGGCCGTCTACGTCTTCGACCAGACGGGTCCCTCGTCCTGGGGGCTGCGCAGCTACGTCAAGGCGCCCAACGCAGGCGAAGGCGACCTCTTCGGGGCGTCCGTGGCGCTCCACGATCGGGCGCTGGCGATCGGCGCTCCGGGCGAGTCGTCACGGGCGGGCATCGACGGAGACATGACCGACGACACCGCGGCCAACGCGGGCGCCGTCTACGTCTTCTTCGAGGACGCGGCGGGCTGGAAGAAAAACGGCTACGTCAAGGCGAGCAACACCGGCGAGGGCGATCGCTTCGGCACCTCGATCGGCCTCGACGCCCTGACGTTGGTCGTGGGCGCGCCTGGGGAGGCCTCGTCGATCCCGTTCAAACCCGCAGACGACTCGGCGCCGGACGCGGGCGCGGTCTACGTGCTCACCCGCTTCAACGCTGTCTCTTATACACATCTGACGCTGCC